>JAOTZA010000003.1 GCA_029861655.1 Acidobacteriota bacterium
CGGCTACTCGGCCGCGGTGACCGAGTTACGGTTCTCGACGAATTCAATGACTTCTACGACCCGGCACTCAAACGCCAGAACATCGCGAGCCACGACGAACACCTCCAGAAGAACTCGCTCGTCGTGGTGGAAGGCGACATCCGAGATCAGGACCTGGTCGAGCGCACCATCCGCGAGGGGTCTTTCGATGCCATCATCCACCTCGCGGCACGCGCCGGTGTACGCCCCAGCCTGGCCGAGCCGATCCTCTACGAGCAGGTCAACTGCATCGGCACGCTTCACCTTCTCGAGGCCGCCCGCCGCCACGGTCCAGAGAACTTCGTGTTCGGGTCCTCTTCTTCCGTCTACGGGATCAACAAGAAGGTTCCTTTCTCCGAGACCGACGAGGTCAACCAACCGATCAGCCCCTACGCCACCACCAAGAGAACGGGTGAGCTCCTCTGTTACAACTACAGCCATCTTTACGGTTTGAAGACCTCTTGTCTGCGTTTCTTCACGGTCTTCGGCCCGGCGCAGCGCCCCGAAATGGCGATCCACAAATTCACCGATCTCATCGCGACCGGCAAGCCTGTGACGCTTTTCGGCGACGGCTCGAGCCGCCGCGATTACACGTATATCGACGACATTGTCGATGGCATCATGGCGGCTTTGGGGCTAGCTCCCGATTTCGAGATCTTCAACCTCGGTGGTGCCGAGACCACGGGGCTTTCCGACCTGGTCGACTGGATCGGCGCCGAGCTTGCCGTCGAGCCCCAGATCAACTATCTTCCCGACCAGCCGGGCGACGTCCCGATCACCTATGCCGATATAACCAAAGCCGGCGAACTGCTCAACTACTCACCCAAGGTGCCCATCCGCGACGGTCTGCGGCGCTTTATCGAGTGGTACAAACGCTAGCCTGAGCTTCTCACCGACCTTCTACTGCAACGCCGGAAATGCCTGCATCTACTGCGTTACACTCCCGTCGCTACGAACCTTGGTGAAAAGCTCAGACTAGCCGAGAGAATCTCTAATGAAAATATGTGTCGTAGGAAGTGGCTACGTGGGTCTGGTCACCGGCGCGTGCCTTGCCGACTTCGGCATGCAGGTGGCCTGTGTGGACAAGGACGCGGCCAAGATCGAATCCCTCAACCGCTGCGAGATCCCCATTTTCGAGCCGGGTCTCACGACTCTGGTGCGCAAGAACATGGAGGCGGGACGTCTTCGTTTTACCACCGATCTCAACCCCGAGATCGCCGCCGCCCAGGCGGTCTTCATAGCCGTCGGAACACCACCACGTCCGGACGGATCGGCTGATCTGGTCTACGTCCGTGAAGTGGCTCGATCGATCGCTGAAAACCTCAACGGCTACAAGGTCATCGTCACCAAGAGCACGGTGCCGATCGGAACCGGCCGGATTATCGAAGAGATTGTTGCCGCCGGCAGCGGCGGACACCCCTTCTCGGTGGTCTCCAACCCCGAGTTTCTGCGCGAGGGATCGGCCATCGAAGACTTCATGCGACCCGACCGCGTAGTCGTCGGCAGCTGGGACGAGCGGGCCACCGAAATCATGCTGGCCATCTACTCGCCACTACGGGTCGCCGACGTGCCTTTTGTGCTCACGACAGTGGAAAGCGCCGAGCTCATCAAATACGCTTCCAACTCGTTTCTGGCGACAAAAATCTCCTTTATCAACGAAGTAGCACATCTGTGCGAAAAGTTGGACGCCGATGTCGAAGTCGTTGCCCGTGGTATGGGACTCGACAGCCGTATTGGACCCAAGTTTCTCCATCCGGGGCCCGGCTTTGGCGGCTCGTGCTTCCCCAAGGACTCGAGCGCTATCGTTCAGATCGCCCGTGATCAGGGGCTTACCTTCGAGATCATGGAGGCGGTGCTCTCGGTCAACGCGGCGACCAAGAAACGCATGGTCGAAAAGATCGACCAGGCCTTTTACGGGCTGGAGGGCAAGAAAGTAGCCGTGCTGGGCCTCTCCTTCAAACCGGAGACCGACGACATCCGCGAATCACCTGCCCTCGAGATCATCGGGGGTCTGCTGAGCCGCGGGGCCGACGTAAAGGCCTTCGACCCTGAGGCGATGGAAGCGTGTCGCGGTCTGTGGCCGCAGGTAAAGCTGGCCGGCGACCCCTATGAAGCGGCCGAGAACGCCGACGGCGTGGTGATCGTCACCGAGTGGAACCAGTTCCGCGCGCTCGAACTCCGCCGGCTGCACAAACTGGTCAAAACACCGCTGGTCGTCGACTTGCGAAACATCTACGACCCGGCACGGATGGCGGCCGCCGGTTTTCGTTATGTCTCGATCGGGCGCCCGAGCCTTCAGTCAGAGACTCAGTCAGAGACTCAGACGGGGACTCGGACGGGGACCGAGACGACGTCGGAAACGGGTGGCGCATGACAACCTCGGTCGTGACCGGTGGCGCCGGCTTTCTCGGCTCGCATCTCTGCGATCGGCTTCTCGCCGAGTCGCACCGTGTCATCTGCCTCGACAACCTGATAACCGGAAACCCGGCCAACATCCAACATCTGGTCGACAATGATCGCTTTCGTTTCATCCATCACGACGTAAGCAACTTTGTCGATATCGATGAGCCCGTGGACAACGTCCTTCACTTCGCTTCGCCGGCCAGCCCGATCGACTATCTCGAGCTTCCCATCCAGACCCTGAAAGTCGGCTCGCTTGGAACCCACAACACCTTGGGGTTGGCCAAGGCCAAAGGGGCCCGCTACTTTCTCGCCTCGACCTCCGAGGTATACGGCGATCCCCTGATCCATCCCCAACCCGAGAGCTACTGGGGAAACGTAAACCCCGTAGGACCCCGTGGGGTCTATGACGAAGCCAAACGTTTCGGCGAGGCAATGGTGATGGCGTACCACCGCTACCACGGCCTCGAGACCCGCATCGTACGGATCTTCAACACCTATGGCCCGCGCATGCGGCCCCGGGACGGCCGCGTGGTACCGGCGTTTATCGACCAGGCCCTGGCCGGACAGGATTTGACCGTTTTCGGCGATGGCAGTCAGACCCGTTCGTTCTGCTATGTCGATGATCTGGTCGAGGGCATCTACAGACTGCTCACGAGCGATATCAACGAACCTGTAAATATAGGTAACCCCGCCGAAATGACGATCCTCCAGTTTGCGAACGCCATTCTCGAGTTGATCGAGAGCCCGAGCGAGATCGCGTTCAGGGAACTGCCGGTCGACGACCCCAAGACCCGGCAACCCGACATCACCCGCGCGCGCGAATTGCTCGGCTGGGAACCCAAGGTACCGCTCGAGAAAGGACTCTCGGCGACCATCGAGTATTTCCGCGAGCTACGGACGGTCTCCACATGAACTCGCCCGACTCCAGTCGCAAAGCCCTGGGCTTCGCGCTCGAAAAGTACCCGGAGCGCGTCGAGGTGGCACCCGTGGACCAGCTATTAATCGACAGTGCGCGCCAGAACGCCAGACGACCGGCGTATTTGAAGCTCGCCGTGCCGGACGAGCTCGTCAAGAGTCTCAAAGGCTCACGCGCCAGCGAGGATATCGTGCTTCTAGTACGGATTCCGAAGGAAGTACAGGAACGCGCCGACAGCCGTATTGTCCTACCTGGGGAGATGGAACGATGAGCGGTATCGACTGCGTTCGATGCGGACGCAACTCAGCACCTCTCGCCGAGCGGCCGGTGCCGGGCGAGGTTGGCCGAGAGATCGTCGAGAAGATCTGCCCCGCCTGCTGGGCCGAGTGGCAGAACGCGGAAGTCATGGTGATCAACGAGCTACGGCTCAACTTTATGGACCCCAAATCGATCGACATCCTCACCCAGCACATGAGGGAGTTTCTGCTTCTGGACGGCAAGGGCCCGAACCTGCCCCCGGGTATTCCGACCTCCTAGCCTGCGTGGAAGTGCGCCCCTCGCAGTTTTGACCCAGGCCTCCACACGTTCTTTGCGCTCGGCGTTCGTGCGAGCGGGTATGCTGGTCACCGTCGTCGCGACGGCTCTCGTGCTCCTGCGTTGGGGACCCGGCGCCGGTCTTTTCGACCGCGAAACGGTGATCGAGACTCTCGGCAAGCTGCGCCAGTCGCCCTGGGCAGCCCCGGCGCTGGTGGTGGGGCTCGCCCTGGTCTCGCCCACGGGTTTGCCCGTCACACCGTTGCTCGTAGCTGGAGCCGTGGTCTTCGGCGTTTGGTGGGGTTGGCTACTCAACCTCACAGGATGTATGGCCGGGGGAACCATCGGCTTCTTGCTGGCTCACTCGCTGGGTCGTGACCTGGTAGCGCACACCATCGGCGGTTCTCGCCTGGAGCGCATCCAGGGGCTGATCGACCGTCACGGTTTCTGGACCTTGGCCCGGATCCGCTTCGTCCCGATTCCGTATGGACTGGTCAACTACGCGACGGCTCTCGCAGGTATGAAGTTCTCGATTTTCTTCTTCGCCACGCTAGTCGGCCTGGCACCGACACTACTGGTGCAAGCCTTTGTGGCACACGGCATCGTCTACGGTGCCGCCGAAGGCCGTCCCGCCCTTCTCTGGGGCGCCGGGGCTACACTCTTTGTGATGTTCGGTCTCACCTGGCTACCGGGACTCCGCCGGCTGACCGATTCCCGAGGGGACAACTCGTGAAACTCAAGTGGTGGATGGGGCTCTTCGCGGCGATCTTGTTGTCGTCAATGGGCACCCTATACGCCGATGTCACCACCGAAGCAGTGGAAGCGGCACAGCGATCGATCAACGCGGGCGACCCCGAACAGGCGATCAGCCTTCTCGCCCCTTGGATCAAGAAGAATCCAAAAGACGCCAACGCGCTTCTCGTACGGAGCACCGCCCGCTTTGTGCTGGGCCGTTTTGACGCCGGGATCCAAGACCTCGAAAAGGCTCTCCAGCTGGACCCCACCTTGAGGCAGGCCTGGCTCAACCGAGCCGCCGTTGATCTGGCAAACCACGACTACGAACGCGCCTTGGTGGCCTTCGGGAACGCCGAGAGATTGGCCCCTGATGAGCCCGACAACGCCCTCAATATCGGAGCCGTACACCTCCTGAAGGGAGACCTCGCAGCTGCTACCACTCGGTTCCGGAGCTATCTGAAGAAGAACCCGAGGTCTGCAAGCGCTTACTATCTGGTCGCTTCGAACTACGGAATGGTCGGACAGGTGGCGCTCGCAACGCAAGCGCTCGACTATGCCATCCAGCTCGACGAAAAGGTGCGTCGCCGAGCGCGGGTGGATCCCAACTTTTCGGATGTCGCCCGCGACCCGCGCTTTCGCGAACTGCTGGAGACCGACCGTTACCGAATCCCGTCGGGTGCGCTTCGCGTTGATCGGAAATTCAACGCCGGGTTTACCGGACCGGACGGCCGGCTCCTCGACGCGGTCATTCGCAGTCTCGAACTGACCTCCGAGCCGTTTGACCAGCAGGTCGAGGTGGCAGAGGAGTGGGCTCTCGTTTGGGCGGAGAGTTTCCGGATCAAGGTTTCCCGCGAAGACCTGGCGGTAAGTCGCGTGGAGTTGACCGCCGCCCCCGGAAGCCACCGACCCGAGGTATGGAAACGGAAGAGCGAAGAGTTGTTTCGACAGATCACGGTGCAGCTCTTTGGGATGACAGACAAGACGCCCGCGACACCGAAAGAGCCGGGCTAGCCGAGGCGCTCGGGCGATTACAACCGCATCAACACCGAGCCCCAGTGGAGACCGGCGCCGAGAGCGGTAAAGGCAACCAACGATCCGGGCTCGGCCTTGCCCGCCGCCCTCGCTTCTTCGAAACAAATCGGCAACGTGGCCGAGGTCGTGTTGCCGTATTTCTGGATGACGTTGTGGACGCGTTCGTCGGGCAGCTTCAAGGCCCGCTGCGCCGCCTCATTGATACGCAGGTTGGCCTGGTGCATGACCAGAAGATCCAGGTCGTCGAGACCAAAACCATTCTCTTCGAGCAGCTCTTTGGTCACCCGCGGCATTCGAGTGACAGCCAGTTTGAACACCTTGCGTCCGTCCATGACCGGTACCGTTTCGCCGCTCTCGATCATCGCCAAATCGACCCAGGGGCGTTTTGTCGAACCGGCACCGGGCACATAGAGGATCTCGCGGTGAGCACCGTCGCCCAGGAGCCGGGAGCCAAGGATGCCAAGCTGAGCGCCGCCGGAGCCGATCTCACCACGAAAGACCATGGCGCCCGCTCCGTCTCCGAAGAGTACGGTCAGGTGCCGGAAGCGTGAGTTCCACTCGAGTTCGTCGTCGCCCAGCGGACCCTCATCCTTTCCGAGAACCACTCTCCAGGTTCGCTCGCTCCAGGGAATCAGACTCGAATGCACATCGGCTCCCACGAGAAGAACCGTTTTCGCCACGCCGCTGCGCACCAACGCGTCGACGACCTGGAGACCGTAGGCGAAGCCCGCACACTGCTGGCGGATGTCAAGGGCGGGACGCGCGCCGATTCCCAACCGTTCCTGGATCAGGGTGCCACAGCCGGGGAAATAGTGATCCGGAGTCATCGTTGCACAAACGATGTAGTCGATCTCTTCCGGCTCGACACCAGCATCCTCGAGCGCCGCCAGCGCAGCCTGGGCTCCGAGATCGGCGGACCCCGTCCCCGGTTCTACAAAGAAGCGGGTCACCACGCCGCTGCGTTCTCGGATCCACTCGTCGTTCGTGTCCATCACGCGGGCCAGGGCGTTGTTGTCCACTTCGACCTGCGGGATCGCAGTGCCCGCGCCGAGGAGGACCGTCCTAGTTGGGCTCGGGCTCATCCGGCCGACCGGTTCGACTGGAGCTGGCCAGGCCGCGGAACGTAGCGAACGGTCCGCTCCTCCTTCTGAACAAAAAAGTACTGACGTTGAGGCAACTTCATATCGAGGCCCGGCGGTGCGCTTTTCGAGTAGTCCCAGATCTCGATGGTCACCGTCCGACGCCGGCGTTCCTCACCCGACCAGTACCGAACACTGTCCGGGGGACCATAGAGAATGAACGTCTCGCCACGATCGGTTCGCCGGCCGAGAAACGTGCCTTCAGAATAGAGCCGGTCGGCGGCTCGTGCCCGTCGATCAAAGACACCCTCGGGCTGCTCCTGCGGCCAGGGCCGATTAGGGTCCCTGCGCACCTCCCAGAAATCTACAATAAATGACTCGGCCTCCTGGTCGTCGGTCAAGGCCAGAAAACGCCGGCGCTCTTCCTCGGTCGCGATCTTGGACATCGGACCGACGAGCCACTGCGAAAGGCTCGGGTTCAGAAAGAAATTGGTCAGATCCTCGGGTGCAAGCTCCTTGGCTCTCTTGCCCTTGGCTGCCACGGTGGGCGGACTGAGGGCCAGGGCCAGGGTCAGGGCCAATCCGAGCCGGCCGAGACCGTTAACCCGTCGTCGCCGTCCCGACTGGCGCTGATTGCTAGGACCGACGCAGTAGATCGAGAAACTCCTCACGTACGGGTCGCTGGTGAAAGGCGCCTCGGATCGCCGAGGTCACGGTGAGAGCTCCGGGCTTCTTGACACCCCGCATCTCTACGCACAGATGGCGTGCCTCGATCACGACCATCGCTCCCCGTGGGCTGAGCTTCTCTTCGAGGAAGTTGACAACCTGCTCGGTGAGCCGTTCCTGGAGCTGCGGTCGCTTGGCGTAGAACTCGAGGATGCGCGAGAACTTCGAAAGACCGATGATCCGGTCTTCGGGGATGTAGGCAATGTGGGCGTTGCCGTAAAAAGGCACAAAGTGATGCGAGCACATCGAGTAGAAAGGAATGTCCTTCTCCATCACCATGTGGCTGTAGTGCTCGTCATTCGGGAAGGTCGTCACCTCGGGCTCCGCACCCTCCTTGAGGCCGTGAAACATCTCGAGGTACATCTCCGCGACCCGTTCGTGGGTGCGTTCGAGATTCGGGTCGGACCGATCCAGCCCGAGAGCATCGATCAGGTCGCGAACATGGCCGGAGAGCCTGGCTACTTCCGCCGGATCGATCATGACCGTGCGGCCACCATCACCACTGGTATCGACGGGTCTGAGGGCAGGTAGGGCATCACGGCTGGTCATACTCCGTACTCCGCGATCATTCTACACACAGCCAGCAGGTGGCTAGCAGCTGCTAGAGAGGCGTGCTGGCGAGATCCTGCTCGGGCTCTTCCCGACGCGCCTCGGTCCGAGCTACCAGCAGAATGACTACATTCCAGGCGTTCCACCAGCCGACCGTGTACCAATTGGGCCAGATCATCACTGCCAGGTAGTTGGGAATGCCGATCAGAAGTGCGACGGTCACGGCTCCCCGGCCCCTGAGCTCGGGGAGGTGCCAGCGCGACAGCATCAACATCGCCATGAGGAGAACCACAAACGCCGCCGCGGGAACAGGGACACGGTCACGCATCAGGACGAGGGTCATGATGTAGCCGGCCGCAATCGGCGTCGGCACTCCGGTTGTCCAACGAGCCTTTTCGTGCTCGTTCGAAGTCAAATTGAACCGCGCCAGGCGAAACACTCCCGCAAGCACAAAACTCGCTGCCAGGGCGACGCCGATCCCGTGAAGCGGCGCAAGGAGCGCTGAATAGGCAAGAAAGGCTGGGGCGGCGCAAAACGACAGCGAGTCGCCAAGACTGTCCATTTCCTGCCCGAACTTGCTGGTCGCCTGGAGCTTTCTCGCAAGGATGCCATCCGTCATGTCCAGCATCAGAGCACTGAACAAGAGGTAGACGGCGAGGTTGAAGCGCCCATCGGCAGCGGCGACGATGGAAAGAAAGCCGACAACGATATTGGCGGCCGTCACCGAGTTCGGGACAAAGAGCAACCGGCGGTGCGGATTCATCGCCTGGGATTGTAGCAGTCTGGAGAAATGGCTTCCGACGGGACTGCTTCATCGGCCCAGCCGCAGCCTCCGCACGATCTCCGGGTGCGCAGCCTATTCTCAGCGAACCGTGGCCGGCAGCCAGTCCTCGCCCCCGGAGCGGTTCAGGCTCCAGTACGGGATGCGCTCACACTTGGACAGGCGGTAGGTGGTGCCCGAGGCGGCGGTGTGCTCGACCAGTGGGTGCGGCGCACGGCGGTCGAACGCATAGGAAAGCCAGTCATCGCCGGTTTCGAGACGCAACTCGGTCACCTCGAACTCGCCGGCAGGAACCAAACGGGTCCCGTCCCGGCGCGACAGGGCGTACACCTTCGGATCGAGACTCGGGAAGCGGCCTGTCATCAAGGACGGCAAGACACTCACGGACTCGGGCAGCGTTCCCGAGATGAAATCGCGCAGCGACGCGGCCAACATGTCCTCCGGATGCGCCCCATCCGGGTAATCCTGCGTGTTCTCGCCCTGACCGTCGAAGTAGGAGCGCGTTTCGAGCTTCTCATCGACCACATGAGCCGTCGAGATACCGCAACCCTCGGTACTCGACACAGCGAGCTTGCGAAGCGCGAAATTGTCGCGGCGAAAGAAGCCGCTCGCCATCTGGTGATAGGTATAGATCCCGGTCGGCACGTCTCGGACATGGTTGAGCTTGAGCACGTCGAACCCGTCGGAGCGCGGGCGGTCGGCTTTGACTTCGAGGTCGGGCGCCCAGGGCTCCTTGACCAGGATCAGCAGCGCTCGTCCAGGATAGAGAGTCCCGTAGCGGCTCCAGTCGACCTCGTAGGCGCAGAACTCGGCGTTACCGTCATCCCAAATGGGCCCGTTTCGCCAATTGAACGACTTTGCGGACGGCGCGGCGCCGCCTTCGTCCAGCGTCCCGGCCACGGCGTAAGCGCCACCCGCCAGGATGACAAGCGTGGCAACGGCGAGCGCTCGGCCGATGGGCCTCTTCTTCACTTCTCGTGCTTTCATTCCAAAGTTTCCGAACTCTCGAAGATGCGTTTCTCCCGATCGAGCCTATGTTACATTTCGTCCGGCCCGGGCGGTCTATGCCCTCATTCGCAGCGGACTCCAATGGAAATCTACAACGACATCCTCGAAACTCTCGGCAACACACCGTTGGTCAAACTGGGCCGGTTTTTCACCGGCGAAGCGACTCTCGCGGCCAAGATCGAGTCGTTCAACCCTGGAGCGAGCGTCAAGGACCGAATCGGCATCAACATGATCGAGGCCGCCGAGAGGCAGGGCAAGCTCGAGCCCGGCCAGACGATCGTCGAACCGACTTCGGGGAACACCGGCGTTGGGTTGGCGATTGCGGCCAACCTCAAGGGGCATCCACTCGTCTGCACCGCTGCCGACAAGATCCCACTGGAAAAAGTCGACTTGCTCAAGGCCTATGGCGCAGAGGTGATTGTCTGCCCGACCGGGGTTTCAGCCGACGACCCCCGTTCCTACTACAAAACCGCCGAGCGCATCCGCGACGAGCAGGGCGCCTTTCTTCCCTATCAGTACTACAACCAGGCCAACCCCGAGGCGCACTACCAGACCACCGGACCCGAGATCTGGCGCCAAACCGATGGCCGCATCACCCATTGGGTCGCCGGCGTTGGGACCGGCGGTACGATCAGCGGCGTCGCAAAGTTCCTCAAGGAAAAGAACCCGGAGATCCGCGTCATCGGCGTCGATCCAGTCGGCTCGGTCTACTGCTACTACAACGAACATGGCGAGTTACCGCCCGAGGAAGAGATCCACCAGTATCTGATCGACGGGATCGGCGAAGACATCCTGCCCGAGAGTTGTTGGATCGACATGATCGACGAGGTCGTGACGATCGACGACCAGACCGCCTACGAAGTCGTTTTCGAGCTGTCGAAGAAGGAAGCCATCTTCACCGGCTCTTCGGGCGCCGCGGCCGCCGCCGGCGCACGCCAGGTGGCCGAGCGCCTCGGGTCGGATGCTCTGGTTGTGACAATTTTTCCCGACTCGGGTGAGCGCTATCTGTCCAAGCTCAACGAAACCTGGATGCGTGAACAGGGTTTGATCGAGTAACCGGCCGTCTATCGATACTCGCGGCCGCGGTGACGGATCCAGCCACCGGGACGCCGATTCTCGGGATCGTGGTGTGTCCAGTGAACGACGCCCCCACGCTCGTTCCATTCGTACTGCCCACGAAGAGCGACCCGGTCTCCGATCTCGAGTGGCATCCGGGGCGCGAGATCGATGTTGTGGGCGACCAGAACCGTCAAATCCGAGGGGAGCCGTAAGATGAAACGCTGATGGCGAGAGCCGTCGTTGTCGTCCGGCAAAGTGCGGTCGACGGTCCCCGCCACCTCGACCATGACCGCGGACAGTCGGTGGCGGAACGCTTTGTCTATCTTGCCGGGCTCGAGGCTCTCGCCCGCACCCTGCTCGGCGCTCGGTGACTCGACTTGCGGAGCGCCACGATCCCACCATAGCGCCAGGGCGATCGCCAAGACCGCAAACACGGCGGTGGCGAGATGTCGCGGCATCCGGGATGTGGCGGGCTCGGGCATCGATCTTGTCGCGCCTTCAGCTTGTGACGGCACCGGCCTGGACAGGCGACGCCTCATCGACCAGATGGCCAATCGACCGCGCATAGTATCGCAGCAAATCCAGATCGGCCGGTTCCGGACTCAGCAACCCATCCTCCTCACGAACAGCCCGCCGAAGCACCAGCATCCGCAACCCGACTTCGATCGCGTAGTCGGCGTCGCTTCGGGGAATGTAGACGTGGGCACCTCGCGATTCCAACCTTTCCACCAACTCCTGCACGGCGGCCTTGAGCTCGAGCAGGCTCCACGAGCGCTCGGGTGAAGCCGATATCACCGTGGCCACCAGGCTGACCGGCACTACGGGGATGATCTCACCGACTCGTGCCATCAACTCCACCGCGAGCTTCTCGACGGCAGCAAACCTCTCGGACCGCTCCAGCCGCGAAAGGCTCAGACCGTGCTCGGCGACGTAGCGCCGCATCGACACCGGTGCTCCAAAACCGACACACGCGTAGCCGAACCTGTACCACTTGCCCGAGACCCACAAACTGAAGTTCTTGAGCCAGAACCCCAGCGTTGTGGCAAGCGCGCCCAACCCGCGCTTGCGTGGAGCGTCCGGGTCGAGGTCGAGGAGCAGCGTCCGGTCCTCGAGCACCCGGTCGTAGTTGAGGCCTACCGGAACAAAAACCAGATCTCTCGCAGCCTCGGGATCAAAGGAGCGGAGCATGTAGTCGAGAAGTCCCAGCCTGGGTTCTTTCAGGCTGCCGTCGCGACTCAATCCTCCCTCCGGGTAAACAGCCTGGGTCACACCCTCGGCGGTCGCCATCGCGACATAGCGCGCCAGGACTCGCCGGTAAAGGTCGTTGCGAGACTTCCGCCGCACAAAATAGGCGCCCATCGAGCGCACCAGCGATTCGAGGGGGAAGATCCTCGCCCACTCGCCAACCGCATAGGAGAGGGCCGTGCGCTCGGCCACCAGATAGGAGACCAGAACGTAGTCCATGTTGCTGCGGTGGTTCATTACAAAGACAATCGTCGAATCCGGTTGCACCTCTTCGAGTGCTTTTTGATCGGCGTAACCCAGCCGCACCCTGTAGAGCGCTCGCGCCAGATTGCGCGACAACCAGTACCCGAATCGAAAATAGAGATAGGCATTGAACGACGGCACGATCTCATGCGCGTAGCGTTTGACCTTCTCCATCACCACTTCGCGTGGCATCTCCTCCGACTCACAGAAGGCCTCGGCGGCGGCGAGAACCTCGGGGTCGTAGATCAGCCGGTCGAGGAGAACCCGGCGCTTTGTCAGCTTGAAAGGCTGGACGTGGATCTGCAACCTCTTGTTGACTTCGTCCAAGACACGGTTGACCCGCCGGCGCAATACCCAGCGGACACTCGGCACCAGAAGCCGTTCGAGCACGAACCAAGCCGCGATCAGTACCAGCAGGGCGGCCGCCCACAGAGGCAAGGTGACGGAGTTGAACACCGCGGCGATCATACCGTTCGCAAGGGGACACATACATTGCGCGCATGAAGTCTCCCGGCTCACGGAATCGTGTGTTCGAAAGGTATGTCTCCCCGAACCCGCTAGAATCCGCCGACACGGTGTCCTACGACCAGAGGCCCAGGGAGGAAGGGCGATGCCAAAGACTCACCAGCTCGAACCAGGCAGGCAGATCCGATTGGCGGACTGCCCGACGACCGCCGGTACGTTTCACGACAACCGCAAACAAGCCGAGAAGGACTTCGCCAAGCTGCGTAAGAAGATCGCGCTGCTTCAGCACCGGCTCTATTCCGAGGGCAAACAGAGCCTCCTGGTCGTTTTGCAGGCCATGGATGCGGGCGGCAAGGACGGAACCATCCGGCGCGTGTTCGAAGGCGTCAACCCGCAAGGAACACGAGTGACTTCGTTCAAGGTTCCTTCGAAGGAGGAACTCGCACATGACTATCTGTGGCGGATTCACAAAGCCGCTCCGCAAAGAGGCATGATCGGCGTCTTCAACCGCTCACACTACGAGGACGTTCTGGTCGTGCGGGTCGAAAAGATCGTCCCCGAGGCGATCTGGCGAAGGCGCTATGACGAGATCAACACCTTCGAGAAACACCTATCAGACAACAGCACCCGGATCCTCAAGTTCTATCTCCACATCTCGAAGAGCGAACAGCGCGAGCGGTTCCAGGACCGTCTCGACGACCCGACAAAGAACTGGAAGTTCTCGCTCGACGACCTCGAAAAGCGCAAACTCTGGAATGAATACCAGGCGGCCTACGAGGACGCCCTCAACCGCTGTACTACCGAGTGGGCGCCCTGGTTTGCCATTCCGGCGGACCAAAAGTGGTACCGGAACCTGGCGATCGCGCGGGTCCTCCACGCGACCCTCGTGGAGATGGACCCGCAGTTCCCGGCGTCGGAAGACCTCGAGTCCGTCGTGATCGATTAGCCACTTGGCACCCTGATTGCAGCATTACAATATGTCGATCAAGCCTCGCGGAAAGCCGGGACAGGAGAACAAAGAGATGACAAAGAACACCCGACGCAAAGCAGTTGCAGGAGGCGCCATGCTGCTGGCGGTTGCCCTGCTCGCCGTGCCGGCCGAGGCCGGGAAGAAACGCAAGAAGAAAAAACAGAAGCCACCCGAAGCGTCGTCGGCGGTCGAGGCCCTCGAGGCGGTAGAGCGGAGTCTTTGGGCCTATGACACCCAGGGCGCCCACGAAGCGCTCGAGCCCCTCCTGGCCGAGGCCACACCCGAAGTATTGACGGCCCACGCCCGCGTTCTCGAGCAGCAGAGGAGCTATGGCGACGCCACCGCGGACCTCCGCAAAGCGGCGGAGAAATCCCCTGCCGATCCAGCACCGCTCGTGTTCCTCGGCGAGACCTTTCTGCATGCGGACGACGAAGACGCCGCGACCCAAGCGTTTGCCGAAGCCGAAGCACGAGCCAAAGCCCGTCTGGCCGACAGTCCCAGCGATACCCGAGCCCTCTATTACCTGGGTGTGGCGCAGCAGCGCCAGAAGAAATTCTCCGCAGCGGTCGAGACGCTCGCAAAGGCGAGGGCAAAAGAGCCCGACAACGCATTGATCGTCTACCAGCTCGGCACAACCCACGCCTTTCAGCGTGACTGGACAAAGGCCGTCGATCTGCTCACCGAGTCGATCTCCATGGACTCGGGGATCGCCTACGCCTACTATTATCGAGGTCTTGCCGCGGGTCAGGCCGGTCGCAAGGACCTTCTGATCAACGACCTGGATCGATTCCTGTTCATGGCTCCGGAGGCCCCGGAGGCCGACAGGGCCCGCAAGGTTCGAAACGCCGGCTGAGCGCAAGACGAGACGCCGCTCAGCCGTTAGCATTTCCGGCGCGATGCGACGGGCGTCAAAGATCTCACTCCTCCTTGTCACCTGCCTGGTGGCTGTCCCGCTGCTGGTGGCACTGCTGCTTCTCATCGGCGCCGCAAGCCTCGAGAACCAGCGGGTTCGGAGCGCACTCCTCGAGCGCGCAAACCGTCACCTGAAGACAACCTACGGTGTCACCGTGGAGTTGGACCGCTACGCCATACGGCCGCTATCCGGGTCGCTCGAAGCGCGGGGCCTCTCGGTAAGCGGTCCCCAATCGGAGTCTTTCTTCAGCGCCGACGCTCTCGAGGTCTCCTGGCGACCGTGGTCGCTGATGCGGCTTGCGCCCGAGGTCACGACACTGCGACTCGACTCGCCTCGCATCGACCTCGACCGGCTGCCGTCATTCGGCCTGGGTGAGCCGACGAACGGGGGCGAGGTAGTGCCGCTACAGGATCTCCCGCTGGCCATCGACCAACTCCTCCTGCGCGGCGCGTCTGTCTCCAAGTCCGGAGATGGTAGGCATTTCGACAGCTTCCGTGTGTCGGCTCTCGACGCTCGGGCACGACTGGACACCGGCGAGTTCGAGTTGGAGATCGAAACCGGCAGGCTCGAGCTGAAGCCCGTCGCTCCCCTGATGCCGCTCGACCTCGAGATAACCGGTCGCGCCGAAGGCGACCTCGCCGGCCGCTGGAAGATCGAGAGCTTGCGACTTACGGGTCGGCCCCTGCAGCTCGAAGTCCGAGGCTCTGGGTCCACCACCACCCAAGCCGTTACCGGCACGGCCGAAGTCGATCTCGCGCTCTATCTCCCCGCGTTGCTGGTGGATGCCCCCACCGGTGCCCAGGACGGGTCACCTGTCCGGGTTCGCGCCACCACGGATCTCGGGAGGCGAATCGCAAGCTTCTCGGTCGACGCCGCCGATCAACCGGCAGACCTCCTCGAACCCTGGCTGCCTCTGGAGACGGCGCGGATTCTGTCCCTCGGCGAAACGCGAATCGGTCTCGAAGCCCACGGCGAGATTTCTCTGGGTAGGGAGGCTGCACCGGGCAGTGCAGAAGCCGAGATCGGCGTGACCGTCAGCACCGAGGGGACGACGCTCGCCGAACTACAGCTGCGGCCCCGGCTCGCCGGCTCCGCGGCCCAGACCCCCTTTGAACTACTCCTCCTGCCGGATTCCCAGGGCGAGCGCAAAGTGAACGGGTTGCTCGAAACCGGATCGCTGGAGCCCGGAAGCGCCTTCCTACAGTCGGCCCAGCTCACAGACGGCAAGGTGAAAATCGACCAACCGAGGCTCTCGGAGCTCACCGAGGTCTTGAGAGCATGGTCTCCGGACCCCTTCCCCACCACCCTGGCAGCCGGGAGTGTCCGAGCAGAAGGCAACTTCTCCGGGCCGCTCACCAACCCCGCTCTCAAAGGCCGTCTGTCCTGGCGCCCGGAACGACCCGAAGCCGACGATCACTCCAATGGCGGAATCGATTTCGAGCTCGACGGCCGCCCCGCCGACCGCACCGGTCGGCTGATCACCCGGGCCGACAACTTGGACGCGAGGCTTGTGTCTCCCAACGCTCGAGGTGACCTCAGCTGGACCGGCAGCTTCGAAGCTGATCGAGGCAACGTCGACGGTCGTCTGGCCCTCGAGGGTGCCGGCATCTCCACGGCCAGCGGCGGACCGACCCTCGAAACACTTGCCTTGACCGCGGATCTTGCCGACGGAGCGTTGACCTGGAAGGCGCGAGGTGATCTCGAAGACGCCGGGTCGGTACGGTCCTTTGACGCCTCGGGTGAGCTGCCACGTCTTGGTGGACCCATATCGGAGGCCGGCGCGTCCGTCCACCTGAGGCTCGCGGAGGGGCCCTTCCGGGGACTCGACCTGCGCGCGGAGCTGGCCGAGGGTGCCGTGGGAGTCGACTTGCTACCCACACGGTTGGGCGACGGGCGGATCTTTGCCAGCGCGAGGCTTCCGCTCGCCACGCTGGCCGGCGTCGCGGGACTGGAGACGATCCGCGAGCTGCCGCTCGAACGCGCCAAAGGCGACTTGACCTTCGAGTGGACCGCCGAGAACAACGACTGGACCGAGCTGGTCGGAGGCTACTTTGGCCCAGGGAGCAGCGGGCTCGTTTCCACGCTCCGGCGTCTGCGTGGCGGATCGACCGGCTCTCTGCGCCTCGACCCCGCACAACCGGCACTCGCCACCGGCCGCCTCACGGTCACGGGGCTCGAGATTCAAAGTGACGACCTCGAGGCCGTGGCGACCCAACCGATCCTCGCCGAGATCGACAATGGAACCATCACCCTTCCCGAGGTGCGACTCGACACGAATCTCGGCCCGCTCACCGTCCAAGGTGACGTCTTTCTGGACGCAGCCTGGAGTCTGGAGAGCGACCCGATCGAGGCCGTGCGCGACCTCATCTTGCGCGCGACGGTCTCCACCGAAACCGGTCAGCTGGCGGATTTCTTCGGCGTCTCCGATGGCGATGGCAATGTGCACGCTGACACCGCCCGTCACCTCGTAGCCGAGGTGACGCTGAAAGGACCTCTCGACGGCCTGCGCGGCGACTTGCTTGTGCAGTCCGACAACTTCGGCTGGAGCACACAAGGCGACTTCCCGGTCGAAACGGCAGGCGCGTTGGAAGCTCGATTGAACTTCGATCCACTCCATCTCGGTACCCTCGAAGGTGTTATCGAGATACCGACGCTGTCGCTCACGGTCGGTGGTCGCAACACGCGGATCGCCGCTCCCCTGCGGATCGAGGTTGATCGCGGGGACATACGGCTTCGCCGGGTTGAGCTGGTGGGAGAAAGCGAAGCGTTTTCTCTCGAGGGCGAAGCCAAGCTGAGCCAGGGAGAGGAGCCTTTTCTCGCGTCCGCCCACCTCGAGGGCGCCGGCACTCTCGATGCGGCGCTGCTCAACCCGTGGCTCACGGGCGGCGTCGCAACCGGGCCCTTGAACCTGAACATGAATCTCTCCGTCGAGCCCCGGGACAGCGCCAACCTTCTCGCTCGTCTTGCCGGAAACCTTCGGATCGCCGGTGAGGGAGCTGCGGTCCTCTTTACTTCACCCTACGTCACACGGATCACCCAACCCGAGATCCATGTTGGCGTTGAAGGCGGCCGCGGCACCCTCGACGGAACGGTCCAACTCAACGAGGGTTCAGTCGAGCTCTCGGGCGGTACCGTTGCCGACGGAGGTCTCGACGGCGATCTCGCTCTCCGAGCCAGGCTCGCGGGGGTCCGTTACCGTCTCGACCACGGTTTGCTGGCCCGAATCAACGCCGATCTCGATCTGGCCCTCCGCCAGGGTTTGCCGACGGTGGGCGGCACGGTCGAACTGGACCGCGGAGTCCTGACTCGCCGCATGGATCTCGACCTCGACTTCATCAGCAGCCTGCTCGCTCCTGTCGACCTGACCACGACTCGCGACGATCTCGCCTCGCAAGTCGCGCTCGATCTGGAGTTCTCGACCCGGGAAGGGGTATGGATCAAAAACAACATCGGCAACCTGCAAGCTCGCTGGGAGCCCATCCACATCACCGGAACCGTAGCAGCACCGATCCTCGACGGGCGGATCGAGGTCGACCCCGGCGGGCTCTTGTATGCCTACGGCCAAACGGTACGGCTCGACCGCGCGGCAATCGAGTACCCGGGTCAAGCCGGTGTGGAGCCACGGCTCGAACTAGAGACCACCAGCTCGTTTCAAGATCCAACGATCGGCAAGCTTGCCGGCAACGATCTCCTGACGGCCGAGCCCGAGAGGATTGTGGCCAAAAAGGAACAAGGGGACAAAGGGGAAGAGGTCGATGCGACCGCCGACGCCACGACCGGTCTGGCAACCTTCTGGGGCGAGCAGATCGCTTCGCGCCTGAGCGAGTCCCTGGGTGGCGCCAAGATCTCGATCCGTCCGGTTCTTATTTTTGGTGAGACCGATCCCGGAGCCCGCCTGACGCTGAGCCGTGACGTCTCGCCCAGTTTCTCCTTGGCCGCGTCGCTCGACCTTCGGAACGCACAGCGACAGACCTATCTGCTCGACGTCCATCGTCTCCGCAGACTGCCTCAATTCAACGGCCAGCTTTTCACCACCGACCTCGACGAGCGCGGAGTCACCGCACGCCAAACGCTCGAGTTTGGCGGCGGCAGCATCACCCACGTCGACATCCGACCGCGTCTTCACAAACTGCGCTTTGAGCGCCCACCGGGGACGACCCGGCGCGGATTCAAGAGGGCGCTCGGTGTACGCAAGGGCGACGAGATGGGCGACGACGAGGTGTTTGCGCTCGAGATCGAAGCGGCAGAGTATCTTCGGCGGCGTGGCTACCCCGACGCCCGTGTCCAGACCGAGCTCAGACCAACCGGAAAGCGAGGGCGACAACTCGCGATAGAGCTCCGCATCGAGACCGGACCGCGGGTCGAGTTTCTATTCTCCGGCGACCCACCACCCCGGGCGCTCCAGGCAACGATCACGTCCCTCTACCGGACGGATTTCTACGAGTCGACGTCACTCGAAGAGATGAAACAGCAGGCGGTCAGAGTCTTTCGCAGCCGCGGCCATCTCGATCCGCAAGTCCGCATCGAAGTGACATCGGCAGACCCCTCCTCGAGTTCGTTCGAGCGCCGCGTCACCCTCGACAGCGAGGCGGGAATCCGCGTCGAGACTCTGGCGCCGCGATTCGAGGGCGTGAGCGAAGAAGACGCAGAGTTTCTGACTGCACGTTTCACCAGTCCCGTACAGCGGACCGAGTTGGCCATGGGTCTGCCGGAGGCCGACCAGAGGCTTTTCGATGCCATGGGTACTCTGGGCTATCCAACCGCCCGGATCGAGTCGCGGTTCTCGGGTCGGGAGGATCCAAGGCTGACGATCGTGCTTCGGGCGGGTCCTCGCAAGAGAATCGCCGGGCTGCGACTGGTCGGTATGGAAGACGACGAGGCGGAACGACTTCTCGAACTGACAGGTCTATCGCCGAGCGATCCAGCGCGTGGCGATCGGCTCGCCCTGGCGGCTCTCTTGACCGAGGAAGAACTGCGACGTCAGGGTCGCGCCGCCGCCCGTGTCCGGGTGAGCGCAGCACCACGAGCATCGAACGAGCTCGAGATCGACGTGACCCTGGAAGTCGCGCCCGGGTCGCTCCATCACCTCGACGAGATTCATTTCTCCGGCCTGCGCTCGACCCGCGACTCCTGGGCTTCAAAGGTCTCGGGGCTCGTGCCCGGCGAGATTCTCCGCCGTGAAGACATCGCCGATGCCCGGACCGAGCTCTTCTCCACCGGGCTCTTCTCGAGCGTCGCGGCATCCGTCGATCCCGAGGCCGGTCTCGTCCGCTTCGACCTCGAAGAGACCTCGCGGTTTCAATTCGCTTACGGGCTCCGTTGGGAAAGCAGCCAGGACGGAAGCGCCGTGATCGACTTCACCGACCGCAACCTTTTCGGCCGCAGCGTCACCTTCGGGCTGCGCGGTCTTTACTCGACCAACGACCGGAGCATCCGCTGGCTCACCACCATTCCTCGCCCCTTCGGCGGCCGCGGCGCGCTCGAGCTCTTCGCTCGGGGTCGCGAGGAGACCGACGGCGGCATCCTCACCGAGACGATCGAGTCGAGCATCCAATACTCCCTGCCGGTCGGTGGCTATTCGACCGCGCGCGTCTACGTCCGCTACCGCGACATCCGGTTGACAGAAGAAGACCCCGACCCGTTCTTTCCGCTCGACGAGCGCATCAAGACACCGCTCCTGGGTTTCCAGTACATCTATGACAGTCGCGCCGGCGGCTCGGATCCCGAGCGCGGCGTCTTTGCCACCGTCGATCTCTCGGGCGCCGAAGAGTTCTTGGGGAGCGATTTCCGATTCGCGCGAGTCTACGGCCAGGTCAACCTCTACCGGCCGGCCTTTGTTGTTCGCGGCCGCAGAGCGGTCTGGGCGCAGTCCTACCGCCTCGGTTTCGCGGAAGCGTTCGGTGGCCAGGGGTTGCCTCGTGAGCACCGTTTCTTCGCCGGTGGCGAGTACTCTGTGCGCGGGTACGAGCTCGAGTCACTGGGTCCCCAGGAGACTCTTGGAAGCTTCGAGCGCGCCCTCGGCGGCCGATCCCTGGCGATCCTCAACCAGGAGCTACGGATCCCGATCTTCGACATTCTCGACACGGTGGCGTTTGTGGACGCGGGCCAGATCCGAGGTGCGAGCGACGACCTCGGACCGGGTCGACAAGTCGACAACCCGAGCGGTTTTTTCTCGGCGATCGGGGCCGGCATCCGGGCACGAACCCCGATCGGGCTCCTGCGCCTCGACCTCGCCTACCCGCTCGACCGTCGTGACTTCGACCCGGCGACGACGGTCTATCTGGGATTCGGAAACGCCTTCTAGACGCCGGCCGTCTATTGGCTACCGATTCAGCACTACGGTACGAACCGAAAGTCCGGTGCCTTCGACCTTGACCTTGATCGAACGTAGCTCGGCCTCGCTGAGCGGCTCGGTCGAGGAAAAGGTCAGCAGATACTGGTTTCTCAGTTCGGCGTTGATCTGCTCGTAGGCGCGGTCGAGCTCGGCCATCCCCTGGATCTTGAAGAGCCTGCCGCCGGTGTCTTCGCAAAACGCTTCGAGAGCGAGATCGATCGGCGCCGTGTGCTGAAAGAGACCCGGCGTCAAGCCCAACTGGCCGGTTTCGGGGCTCATGGCAATGACATAGAGCGGCACGCCTAGACGGCGAGCCTCCTCGACACCACGTTTGGCCCCGAATCGGCTCCCCCAGTCGACGCCGTCGGTGAGCAACACCAACGCCCTCCGCCCGGGCTCCCGCTCGAATTGAGCGAGCGAGAAGATCGCGGCATCGTAGATCGCGGTGGCTCCCCCGGCGCGAAGACTCCCCAGGCTGGCCATCAGACGTCCCACATCCGCTGTCAGGGCCTGAGCCAACCGTGGCTGGGTGTCGAAATCCACCAGGAACGCGCGATCCTGGGGTTTCAACGTCGATGCAACAAACCGGGCCGCCGCCTGTCGAGTTTCGACCATCTGGACAAACATGCTCTCCGAGCTGTCGATGATGAGACCCAGAACCAGAGGCACCTCTTCGGCCAGAGCAAACCGCTCGATCTCCACCTCCCGGCGGCCCTGCTGTAGGCGAAACCGGTCGCGGGTGAGATCGCGGACCGGATCGCCCTCGCGATCGACGACCACCGCATAGATCTCGACCAGGTTCACCTCGACCCGCTCGCCTGCACCGACCTCGGACAGAAGCCGCGCGTCCTCCCGGGTGTCGCCGCTTACGAGATGTGCCACGACACGCACAAAATCAGTGGGCCCGCCGCTTTCGATCATCGACTCGAAGCGGCCGCCGGCAGCGCGATCGGCACCCTCGAGAGTCTCGACCGCACTCTCGTTGCGGAAGAACTCGACTCTCGCAAGCTTCTCCCAGGGCGGCAGCGAAACATCGGCCACCACTCGAACCCGATCTTGACCGAGCGCCGCCACATCGGTGATCGCGACCCGGAAGGGCCTGCTGTCCAGATTGATCTCGACCAGATCCTCGCCCAACTGGCGATCGGCCGACCCAAAGGCTTCGATCCGCACGCGGTGCGGAGCCAGCTCACGGCCGAGATCGAGGACGGCGGCAAAAGGCGCGCGCTCGTCGACCGCAACCTCCTGGCCATCGAGATAAAACACCACCTTGCGGATCGCGTCGGTCGTGGTGACGGTGCGAAACCGCTTCTTGCCGGTGAGCTTGTCCCCGACCGGCGGCACCAGTCTGACGAGTTGGCCCGCCGCCCTCGGCGCAGGCCGCACGCGAGGTGGTTCGAGCTTGCGATCGCCCAGGGTCGGGTATTCAGACTCAGATGGAGACTTCGGTGGAGATTCGGAAGCGGGCGGCGACGTAGAAGAATCCTGCGTGGGCCGGATCCGCGGCAGCTCCTTCGCCTCGACCGAGAACACATCGACAGGCTCCCCCCACTCCGCCAGCGTCCCGCCCCAAGCCCCCGTGGACGTTTCTTCGACCACCACGATCGCTTCCTGGAGATCCACCGGGAGCAAGATCTCGGCTCGATAGGAGAAACCCCGGGTTCCCGCCGCCGAAGCCCCATCCAGAAGCTCATGATGGATCGTCGGGAACTCATCGACAGCGGTGCCCACCAGGGTCACGGCCCATGGCCCACCGGAGTTGAGACGCGTCGGCACCGTGATCCGTGCCGAAAGGCGTCCCTTGAGCCGATCGGTCGCCGTCGCCGAGATCAGCTCGAGATTCGCTTCGACCAGAAGCCCGGCCACCGGCAGCTCCCTCGACGCCAGGATCTCGTTCGCCCTCTCTACATTGCGCTCGCGGCTGGCTTCCGACGTCGCAGATTGGCCTAGCACAAGTTCGGGCGCCAGCAAGATCGAACCGACGATACCGGCAAGCCGAAGGAATCGCATTACGGTGTCGGAAAAAGAGATAGTTCGGAGCATGACAATCGGTTCGAAACCTACCAAAGACCGGCGCGAGACGACGCGCCTGAAACCGTCGGCAGGTTTCTCCGCAGCCATTGCAAGCGGCGTTCCCGACCCCATCAGGCGGGTTCTTGCTGGAGCGCCTACTCCAGCCACACCGTCCCGGTTGCTTCGTACGGCTTGCTACTCACCAGCCGCAAGGTGGTCCGATTGGACCGCTTCGGCAAAAGAGGAATGCCACCAGCAGCACTGTGAATGTACTGGCGAAGAGCCACAATCATCACCGTGACTCATAGAAGCGTCGAGGCTCCACTGGTAAGTGTGGGGTATTGGAGCACAGGGATCAACTCTGCTCGAGCGCGTCGCGTGTCCCCGGCGTAGGACACACGTCCAATTCTTATGAAATCCCTTGTAAGCGGGGCACGCGTGTTCATTACTAGGGCAAAGAGCTCGCATAGGGTCGCCACAGAATGGATCAGCCAGACTGGCAGCGTGCGAGGCGGAGGTAGCTGCCAGGTGCGGCATGCTTCAGTCAGGAACTCCTGTAGGGTGATCGGCTGTTCGTCGCCGACGTGGTAGATCCCTTGAGCCTCCGGAAGTGTGATTGCGGCCTCGGTGGCCGCTAGGAAGTCTGCCGTTGATAGCAGATGGATCCAGGTCGGCTCGTTCCACACCGCTAGCAGCCGATGTTTCGCCAGCCATCGGGCCGCCTCGATCATGAGGATGCCGCGACCGTAGACCATTCCAAGTCTCAGAACGAGCGGCGTGATTGCGCATGCGGCAGCTCGCTCAAAAAGAAGACGCTCTTCCTCCAGTCGGGTGCGAGCGTGCGCAGAGATCGGTTTGGCGTCCAGGCGCCCTGCGGCCGGCGCATTGACAGTAGTTTCGCCCTCGACGTGTGGAAAGGAGATCAGAACGACACGATCGGCTTGGGCTTGAGCGCACGCCTCCAGGAGGTTCGCAAACCACATCGTGTTCGTCTCGGGTAAGAACTTCTCGGGCTGAGGCGCAAACAGTACCCCTGCGAAGTGGACCACAACATCCGCTCCTCTTGCGGCGGCCTCGAGCGTCTCCGGCCTAGCAAGGTCTGCCTGAATAGGAGTTACATTCGGTGCATCCGTGAGGTCTGTCCCCAGTGGCGTCGTATGGAACATCAATCGGAGTGGGAAGCCCTTCGGCTGGAGGTGGCGGGCGAGAAGGCCACCCAGGTTGCCTGCGGCGCCTGTGATCAGCACGGTCGGGTGATCGGTCATGTTGCCAAGAGCGGTCTAACGGATGAGAGCTAAGCCGCGCGCCAAGCGGGTCGGCTTGAGCGATTGGCTAGGCCTCATCCCGTATCTGCAAGCACTTCGACCTGGCTGACGCGGCCTTTGCTCAAGCTTCTGTACGTCGAGTGGAGCCCCTCGGGCTTGGCGGCGGGGCTTAGCCGCCGCCGTCGAGGCTGAGTACCACCTCGCGCCGTAGCTGGACGCTTCCCCGACGCCCAGAATCGCGAACTCACTCCCCCTTTACTGGACGGGGACGTCCGAGTTAAAGCTCACCGCGACTATCGCCCAGGCACCGCCAGGTGGCCGCCTGAACACGACCAGTTGCTTCCCATGATCGGGGGGCATGTCCTTGAATGCCATGTCATAGCTGCTCGTGCCATAACCAACATTTCCTTCTCCCGACACCATCACGTTTGAGAACGTGAGATCCTTGACGGGCGGGAAGGCTTGCCCCCAAGCGAGGATATTTGCCTGACCGACGACCATCGGGGCGTTTGGCGGCTGAAAAACCGCATCGTTGGCGTAGTGCTGCGCCCAGGTTTCCATGTCCCCACCTTTGAAGTTTTGGGCGGTGGCTTCGACCATGCCGCTCAGCGTTGCCTCGTCCCCGGCCGTAAACTGCGTGGGTTGGGGTTGGCAGCCAGTGATCGTGAAGAATAATGCGGTCACGCAGGCAAAAGTGCGATGATTCATAGGAATACCTCAGGTCTGGCAAATGAAAAGGGACCGCTTTGGGTCATTAGCGGCCCTTCAAAACTCTACCACGCCAATGGTCGCATCGGGTCGAAAGGAGCCGTCTTCGGGCCGTACTGCTGATTCCCGCCTAACGCTCAGGTTCAGCGGCGGGCCGCGCAGCGGACCGTCCGCTGCAACCGGTTGTTAGACCGCTAGTTTCCACTACTTCGTTGCCACACCGATGACAATCCGATCCGGAAACTCGTAGCCGCTGTCGGTTGTGTACGGCGCCGCGCTTTCGAAGATCGTCTTTCGGATTTTCTCCTGCGTCTCGCTCGGCAGCTTGGAGAGTTCACACATTTCCCAGCCGACGTGCAACAGCTGATCAAGATTCTTGAGGCGGAGAGTTAGTTGGCGGACATGGACATCGTGGTGGCTGAACCCGGCATCCCGCACTAGGTTCTCGTAATCCGCTCCGGTGGCCTCAAGATAGATTGGCCCGTGCGGTAGTTCGTCCATCGTGTGATGTGCGGTCAAGCCCGCCATGAACGCACCGAATCCGAATTGCTCGATCGGCCCCGCGAATACAAGACGCCCGCCTGGTTTGAGCACCCGGCGGATTTCCGTACACGCTTTCTCAGGTCGTGCGAAGTGGTGAATAGTAAAGTTTATGAGCACAACATCAAACGTATCGTCGTCAAACGGAAGACGCTCAGCGTTTGCTTCCTTGAACTCGATGCGCGGGTACAGCTCGCTTGCCACCTCGACCATCCCTAGTGCTAGGTCGACGCCCGTCACCATGGCGCCTGTGTCGGCCATCAACTTGGCGATGTGTCCCGGACCGCAGCCAACCTCAAGGGCGCGGCTTGCGGGCGTCAGACAAGCATTTTCGAGCAGGAGGTCTACCGCGTGACTAGTCAGCCTCGCCGCATTTTCAAGGTAGGAGGCTGCCGACCTGTTCCAGGTTGCCCGTTCCACTTCTGCGACTGCTTCGGGATCATGTTGTTTCATGTTTCTTCACTTCTCCTCGTAGGAAGGCGGTCTAACGAATTCTGAGCTCACCGGCACCGCTGGTGAAACGGCCGCTTGCAGCGAGTTGGTGAACCTAGACATGATCCTGGTTGAAGAAAGCATACAGGCGGTGTCCGGTGCAGCGAAGTGTTAGGCAGCCGCGCCTGGATGGGAGCATCCTGCCTAAAGTTTGTCTTTCGCCTGCGAGATCAGATGACTGATAATCAGCCAACGCCCTTCTCGCTTCTGCAAAACGCGAAGATGATGAACATGCCGATCCGCCATGACTTCGCCGGCCGATGTTTCCTGCCCGGCACGGACCAGCTTGCTTCGAAGCAACGCAACGTCTGGGCTCAGAAACCTGACGTCTTCAAACTCGTTGTCCCCAGAGTCGCCGACCATCACGAAATCCAGACTGAAGATAAACTCCAACCCCTTTTTCAACTCGCTCCTGCCTTGGAAGCGATCTCCGAAGGCGTTGGTCCAGTCGACGTCCTCTGAGTAATCCCGAACAGCAAGCTCCGCGTCTCGCTCAGCCCAACCCCGGTTCCATGAGTCAAGTGCTGCAAGCACCGCGGCGCGCTCCGTTTCCGCCGCTTCAGCGCCCTCGACCTGGAAAGGACTACTAACAGTCAGGACAGCTACGATCAATGGGACAATCCGCGCCGTGAATGCCATCTTGATTCTCCTCATCGTTGGAAGTAGTGAAGGCCGCCTAACGGATGAGAGCTAAGCCGCGCGCGAAGCGCGTCGGCTTCAGCGACTTGTTAGCTGGCGCGTTTGAGTTCTTCACGAAGGACACGTCGGAGCGTTTTCTCGAGTGGCTCGGCGGCTCCCTGAATGTACTCGCGGAGAGCCACATTCATCAGGGTCTGGTAGTTTCCGCCACCCGCCTGCTCAACCTGATCTCGAAACCAGGCCAGAATGTCGTCATCTATGCGAATCGTGATGCGTGTCTTACCTTTGGGCACTTGCACCACAGGGCCACGCTTCCCCTTCGAAAAATCGTACTCTTTTCGCATCAGCCTTCCTCGTACTGTCGACGTTCTCGGCCAGTGGACTTACGGGCCGAGATGAGCCTTATGCGATCACCACGCCAGGTGTAGACCACCACAAGCAGTCTCCCGAGTGGATCTCTTCCCATGGTGATGAATCGCTTTTCCGTGTGTACGAAGGGATCAGGAAGCGTAACCGCCAGCTCGTCTTCAAAGACTCCGACAGCATCAGGAAACGAGACACCGTGCGTCTCTCGATTACGGCGAGCTTTGTCCGGATCCCACTCATATAGCACCAGTGTAGTATATGTACATTTGTATGCACAGTCAAGGCTGGCTACCGTCGCCAGCTAACGGATTTTGAGCTCACCGGCACCGCTGGCGAAGCCGACCGCTTGCAGTGAGCTGATGAACCTGAACATGACTACGGTTGAAGAAGCATACTGGCGGTGTCCGGTGCAGCGATTTGTTAGGCGGCTGACTTGGCAGCCGTGAAGATGTACTCGTTCGAGCTAAAGAAATAGTGGTCCGTCGCACCCAACTCGCGAAGGTCGCTTGCCCAGGCGTCTGCCTCGCCTTGCGAGATCCCCTGGGAAACGACATAACCAACAACAAATTTCATAAGGATCGCGCTTACACTGCTCGGATCATAAGACGTCTCAATGTGGACAACAGGTTTAGCGCTCACGTCCACGAATCCAGCGTCACGAAGTTTCGGGCCTAGCGTGTGTGGCAAATGGGCATCGGCCAAGTGTCCTTCAAAGGACTTCATGATTAGATCCATGCGCGGTGCGTCGCTGGAGTTCCAAAGCAACGCACCCCAGTCGGTGTCGTGAATGAGCACACGGCCTCCCGGCTTGAGAACCCGGAACGCTTCGGCGAGCCCGCCAGGAACGTCGTCCAGATACTCAAAGACTTGACTGGACATCACGGCGTCAAAGGACTCGTCATCGAAGGGAAGATTCGAGGAGTCGCCGGAGTGAAATCTAGTATTGCTCAATCCAGAACAGCGACGCCGTCCGATCTCGATCGCGCTTTCGGCGGGATCGACGCCATCGATACGGCCGGCAGGCCCCACGGCAACGGACAAATCGAATGCTTGGTGACCGGGACCGGAACCTATGTCGAGCACACGATTTCCCGGTTTCAAAGCCAACGCTTGCTGAATCCTGGCACGTCGTTCAATTGCACCTGCCGATGCGTTGAACTCCTCGACGAGACGTGATCCCTCGTCATCGAACTCTAGTTTTGCCACGCTCTTCTCCTTGACTGGAACCGGACGCCTTTCATGTCCGCCTAACGAATTCTGAGCTTACCGGCACCGCCGGCGGTGCAGCTGAGAACTCGACGGCTCGTCGACGGGTTCTTCGCACGATAGCGATTTCCGAGATTTGACTTTCATATAGATCTTGGTTGGAAGAATACCATTGCGTCCAAGAGGCTCCGCGGGACCTCGTAGGAGAAAGTGGCCGTCAACCCATAGCCACACCCAGGGGTAGGGCTTGGGTCGATCGGATCCCCCACCCCGTCACGCGGTCCCTTCTCATCGCTAACCTTGCTAGAGTCCCGACCATGAAGAAATGGCTGATTCGAGGCGCGATCGTGGTCGCGCTCATCGTCCTCTTCATGGTCTTGAAAGCAACGGTCTTCGCCCCGGATCCGGTGGAGGTGGAGGTCGCCGAAGTCGAGCGTGGGCGTGTCGAGGAGACGATCACCAACACCCGCGCGGGGACGGTGACGGCGCGGCGGCGGGCGAGTCTGTCGCCGGAAGTGGGCGGCCAGATCGTCAAGCTGCCGTTCCGGGAGGGTGACCGGGTGGAAGAAGGCGATGTGGTGCTGGAGCTCGAGTCAAGCTCACAGCGCGCACAGCTTACGCTGTCGCAACGCGATCTCGAAGCAGCCCGGGCGGAGCAGAACCGTGGCTGTCTCGCGGCGGATCGAGCCAAGAG
>JAOTZA010000004.1 GCA_029861655.1 Acidobacteriota bacterium
TTGGATACGACGCCCCTCATCCGAGCGCCGGAGGGACTTAAACCCTCCTGATCAACGCGCTGCCTGGCGCGCACTATGCCCTCTGCTGACTTCTGCGAGGCGCTCGGATCACCTCACGGCGATCCCAGTCTCTCGACGGAGACACCTCCCAGATCTCCCGAGGTAAGTCCAACGACCTTCACCGCACACCCGCCGGATTTACAGCCCAGGCGCTTGATGGGTGTGGACTTCGTGACCTTTTGCTCACTCGTCCCACCAGGACTGCCTCGTATCCGATTCCTGTTCGTCGGGTCGCGGCTTTGCTCCACACTGCCTTCAGACAGAACCTCACGATCTTGCCCTTGTGTCTCGCTAGCACTTCACCCCCATCAGGTTGTGCAGGGGACTTACACCCCCAAGTCGTTGAACATGCTCGGCACACAAAAAGAGCCCTCCCGAAGGAGGGCTCGAACCAGCCTCTTTTCGAAGCCGGAAGCTTGATCGTCTACGACCGCTAGAAACGCAGACGCGCGCCGACAAAGTACCGCCGCGGCGCCACGAAGTCGATGCCTTCGAGGAACTCGAAGCCGTCTCCACCAGGCACCAGATCCTGTACTCGAATCTCCGACTGGTCGTCGAGGACGTTGAAGATGTCGAGGAAGAGATCCACCTCGATCCGATCGTTCGGTGCCCACACATAGGAACCGCGGGCGTCGAGGACGCCGTAGGAGCGACCGCTGATGAACCCGATGGCATCGTCGGCAATCCAGGTCGAGCCAAAGAGACCGCCCGTGCCCGGAAGACCGTTCGACGCAAACGGCGTGGTGGTGAAGTCGGGGATGCCGCGGCCAAAGGCCCGCCTCGAGTTGCGGTTGAGGCTGATCCCGGAATTCCACCGGTAGCTACCGCCAACCTGGAAGCCGTTGTCCCAGTTGTAGGAACCGTGGACCTTGAAAAGGTCCTTGACCAGACCCGGCTGGGTGCCGGTGCGGTTCGGCGCTCGCGGATCGAGCGGGAACACGTCGCCGGCGCCGTCGAAGTTGGCGTCCGAGTTGGTGTTGCCGTCGCCCGTGGCGTGGTTGTACGACGCCAGCAGCTGCCAGTTGTCGCTATAGCGCTTGCGGAAGACCAGCTCGAGTCCCTGCCAGTCGCGGAAAGCCTCTGACGGAAGCGACCCGATCATGAAGTTGAGCCGCACCTGGTCGATCGCCGCGAGGTCCGGAAAGCCGAAGAACTGCGGTCCCAGAAACAGAGTGTCCGCCGCGTTTGGATCCCCGAAACCCTCGTCGATGTACTGGTCGATGTCGTAGTAGATCCGGCCGTAGTCCTCACCGATGTTGGTGGTCTCACGGTCGATCAGGTTGATCTCGAACATCATGTTGCGACCCAGATCCTGCTTGTACTGAATCTGGATCTCCTCGGTCACCGGAGTCTCGATCCGGGGCGCGAAGAAGGCGTCCTGCACCTCGGTACCGCCGCGAAAGCGGAAGTTGACCCACTCACCGAGCGCGTCGACATAGACTTGCTCTTCGATCACACGACCGGTCAACGAACCGGCGAAATCGATGGCGTTGTCGCGGAAGGCGTCGTAGTACTCGCCATAGAAGAACCCGACGCTCGAGCGGCCGTCGCCCTTCAGGTCGTAGGCAACGCTGACCCGCGGCGCGACCTCGGTGTCCCAGGTGCCGACATCGTCACCGCCATCGGTGAGAAACGTCGTATCCTCGGCACGAAGACCCGCGTTGACGCTCCACTTGTTCCACTGCCAGCCATCCTGGATGTAGTAGTGGGTGGACTCCGAACCCTTGCTCGAGGGCCCGGCGATCGTCTCGAGATCGCGGGTGTAGTTGACCAGACCGTTGGGGTTTCCGGCGGTCGACGAAAAGGTCATGTTGTTGAAGATCTCGGCATTGTCGAGAACCCCGTTGCCGTTGGCGTCCCACAGACCCAGCAGGGTCGCGGTCTGGGCGGCGGTCAGGTTTTCGCGGAATCCGAGCGTCTCGTCGGTCGAGGCGCCGAAGTCGATCGTCGACCAACCATCACTTGTGCAGAAGTCGTCGTTGGCCACGATGGCGCACAGCGAGACCGGGCCGGCAGCGCCTCGGGTATTGAGCGAAATAAACGTAGCCGCCGGGCTGCCGACGGTGGAATTGTTCTCGAACAGCGTGCTCGTGGCATCCACGACCCCGAACTTCAAGGCGTGATCGCCCCCGCCGGTATCGAAAAGGTACTCGAGTGAGCCGCGCGTGGAATCGGTGGCCCGGTTGGTAAAGCTGTCGGTACCGTCGCCGCCCAGCAGCTCCTCGGCCGAGGTGAACGTCTCGCCCGGGGCGAACGAAACTTCATTGCGGTTGCCGCGGTTGATCGGCAGCTCGTTGCGGTCGGCCTCGTGGTCGGTCGCTCCGAGCTCCAGTGACGCCGAACCCCAGACACGATTGTAGGAAACTCCCCAGCGCTCTCCGCCACGCTCCAAGGTCACATCGGCATCGTTTGGCACGGCGCGGTCGAATTCACCGCCTTGATCCCGGGGGTCGGTCAGATAGGTGCCGGAAAAGACATCGCTATCGGTGATCGCCCAGGTCACCTTGCCAAAAAGCTGTTCGGCGGTGAGCTTGGGTGTTCTCAGAAACGTCCCCGTCTCGTCGACCACGTCGCGCTCGGTCTCGGGCTCTCGATAGCTGGCGAAGAACCAGGCGTTGTCGCGCCAGATCGGGCCGCCCAGAGTGACTGCGGCATCAGTGATCTCGAACGACTCATCGGCGAAGTGCTTGTTGTCTTCGACAAAGCTGTCGTTCTGTAGGTAGTAGTTGACCGAACCCGAGAAGTCGTTACCACCGCTCTTGGTGACAACATTCGAAACCAGACCCGGAGCCCCGACAAACTCGGCCGGGATCGCACCGGTCAAAACGCTTTGCTCCTGGATGACCTCGGTATTGAGATCGGCACCGTTGCCGCCGGTGTCCCGGTCGGTGACGTTGATGCCGTCGAAGTAGTAGTTGTTGTCGGTCGAAAAGGTGACACCGCCACCAAAGCGGTGCTGTGCGTCCTTGTAGTTCACACCCGAACGCGACGCCGGGTTGTTCTGCCCGTCGGTGCCGATGGTGTCCTGGACACCCGGGACGAGCTGCAGATAGCCCTGATACGACCGCGCGGTCGGCAGCGACTCGGTCAGCTGCAGGGTGATGTCCTGACCCGCCTGGGTCTTGGTCACATCGACCAGCGGCGACTCCGCGGTGACGACCAGCTCTTCGGTGACACTCGCCAGGCTCAGCGTGACGCTGATCGGTGTATCCACACCGGCGCTGACCCTGACACGTTCAATTCGGGCGCCGTTGAACCCGTCGAGGGTGACACTGACGACATAGTTGGTCGCCGGGTTCATCGAAACCAGTACGGCCTCGCCCGCTGCTCCGGTGACACCGGATCTGCTCGTGAGACTCTGATCGGACGACGCCTCGACCACAGCTCCCGGTAAACGGGCTCCATCCTCGTCGGTCACAATGACCGTTATGGTGCCGCGTTGGGCCTGGCCGTACGCGATGCCCGATACGAGCACCAGACCAACCACTGCTAACACAAACGCTTTTCGCATGTTTGCCTCCTTCTCCAATTGTTTCTGGAGTTTCAAGACTCCTACGCTGCTGCAACGCAAGGCCTGTGCCCGCTTGCGGCCGCAACAAAGAGTCCAAAAATCCCTGTCTAGGCCGCTGATCTTACAGGTTTTTCCGGGTTTTGGGGGTTTCTCGAGCCGTAATAAACCAAATCGTTGAACTAGGCGCCCTCAACCATTTGGAGCCGCTAGTTGCCCAACCGACCCAGGGCTTCGAGCCTGGAAGCAACGATCTCGTTGGGTCCAAGCTCCAGGGCCTGCCGGTAGTAACCGACCGCTTCGTCGACCCGGCCGCTGCCTTCGAGGACCAAACCGATATAGAAAAGCGCCTGAGCGTTGCCGGGGTCCGCCGCCAAAGCGGCCCGGAAGTGCGAGAGAGCATCCTCGGTTTGCCCACCCTGGGCCAGGACGCTGCCCCAATCGTTGTGCGCCCATGCGGGCGCTTCGAACCCGCGCTGGCTAGCTTGATCAAAAGCGGCAAGCGCGCCGCTCGTGTCCCCGGCTGCGAGCCGTGCCTTGGCCAGCAGCCAGGCAGGTTCCGGATTCTCCGGCTCGAGCTCGGTCGACTGTTCGAGATGCGACACCGCAGCGTCTGCGTTGCCGAGCTCGAGCTCGAGGGATGCCAAGCGGATGCGGGTTTCCGGATTCTCGCCATCCAACGTCACCGAACGCTCGAAGTGATGCCGCGCCAATTCCAGGTTGCCGAGGTTCCCGTGAGCGACCGCTATCTGCAGATGAACCTCGGCGTCCTCGGGCAGTAGCTCGATGACCTGATGAAGACCCAGCACCGCCTGCTCGTAATTGCCGGCATCGAGAAAGCTCTTCGCACGCTCCCAGACTTGGACCGCGCTCACCCCCTCTGCGACGACCTCGCTCATGAGCGGATCCTCGAAGAGGTTGTATGCGGCTGGATCACGCGCCAGCTCGGCGATACGCCTCGCTTCTTCTCGCCTATCCTGCCGCATCAAGACCTGCCCCAAAGTCGCGAGCGCCTGGCCGTGGCGCGGAGACGCCTGGAGCACGCTTTCGAGCAAGATCTCGGCCTCTTCGAACGCTCCCTGGGCCAGCCGGATCTGCGCCAGCGCCACCCGTGCCGGCTCGAGCTTGGGCGCGAGCTCGAGGGCACGCTCGAACTCGAGCCCCGCCTCCTGGTTCCGATTGTTCGCGACCAGGACGTTGCCGAGACGCATGTGCGCGGGGCCGTAGTCGGGCTCGAGCAACAGAGCACGGCGAAAAGCTCGTTCGGCGGCTTCGACATCGGTGCCTGTGATGCTCAGAACGTCTCCGAGAAAATAGGGCCAACGAACGTTGTCGGAATCCAGAAACTCAGCCTGCCGATAGCAGATCTCGGCTTCTTCCCACATCTCGTGGGCATGGGCGACCATGCCATACCGGCCCCACGCGGAAGCGGAGTCTCGTGCCGTCACCACGGCGTCTCTGGTTTCCCGAAGCCGCTTCGCCACCTGCGGCTCCATCTCGTCCATATCGGGCTGCGGGATCTCGACCGCAGCCGGCGGCGGGGCACAGGCCAGCATACAGACCAAAGCGAACAGAGCCGCGACCTTCACGAGCCCTCTCCCCGCCGCACGATCACCGCCTGATCGACATCGATCCCCACAAACGTCTCCTCCAGACCGTCGGGCCAGCGGACCAAGACAGACACCTCCGAACCCTGCGCGCCGAGACCAAAATGGGCCCGCGGATCATTCGAGGAGAGATAGCTCATCGCGCTCTGAATCGTCCGCGTCTGGCGTCCCGCACCTGAAAAGACCGTCACCCGCGCGCCGAGCGCTCGCCGGTCGAGCCGGGGATCGATAGCGTCGATCGACAACCAGTGACCCGGCGGCGGGGTAGCGCGGTAGACCCGAGCCGGGCTCTCAATCGCGTTGACGACCAGATCGAGATCTCCATCGGCGTCGAGGTCACCGACTGCCAACCCGCGTCCGACATCGATCCGGTCCGTAAACGACCGAGCCTCCTCCCGCAGCAACCGAAACGTCCCGCCTTCGTTGCGGTAGACGAGATTTGGTTCGGCATAGAGGTTCCACGGCTCGGGCAAAGCCTCCGTGAGCGGCTCACCCCTCAGCACACGACCGTTGGTGATCACCAGGTCGAGATCACCATCGAGGTCCAGGTCGAGGGGTGCGGTGCCAAAACCGGTGTAGGGCGTGCTCGCCGCCGCCAGGCCTACCCGCGCGGTGTTGTCTTCGAACCCGACACCCGGCCCCAGGTTGCGGTAGAACGTGTTGGTCTCGTCCCGCAGGTGGGTCAGGAAAAGATCGAAATCGGCATCATTGTCGAAATCCGCCGCGACCACGCCCATCCCGGCTTCATGGACCCCTGCCGCGTTGACGCTGGCGCCCATGATCAAAGCGTCGTCGACAAAGGTGCCGTTTCGCTGGTTCATCCACAGCTGGTTGGGATCACCGTCGTTGGCGACGTAGATGTCCACCCAACCATCGTCGTCGATGTCTTCGCAAACGACTCCCAGCCCGGCCCCGGTGACCACTTCGATCCCGGCTTCGGAGCTGACGTCGCGAAACGTGCCGTCGCCCTGGTTGCCGAGCAAGACATCGGTTCGATCCTCGAAGCTGTCGGGACCGCAGTATTCACGCCGACCCGCACTGTCGGTGCATCCGATCTCGCGGTCCCAGACCACATAGCGAACGACATAGAGATCCAGGTCGCCGTCGCGATCGACATCGCAGAAGGCCGCCGAGCTCGACCAGTCTTCTTCCGAATCGTCTTGGTACCCGTCTACCCCGGCGGAGTGGGTGACGTCTTCGTAGATGCCGCCTCCCAGACCACGGTACAGTCGATCGGGGCCGACATTCGCCACAAAGACGTCCTCGTGACCGTCGTTGTCGAAATCTCCCACCGCGACTCCGGTTCCGTAACCACCGTCCCCGAGTCCGGAACTCTCGGTGGCATCGATGTATCGGCCGTCCTCGCCACGAAGCAAGAGACGGTTGACGATCGGCTCCGTCGACGCTTCCGATGCCTCCCGATTGCGTCTCAGCTCGTGCGATCCCGACACGAGATAGATGTCCAGGTCACCATCTTCGTCCGCGTCGAACAACGCCACGCCACCGCCCATCATCTCGGGGAAGAGAAGATCCCCGCCGCCACCTGTCCGATGGACGAACTCGACCCCCAGCTCGTCCGCCACTTCCACCAACCAGACAGCGCTCGGCGGAGCCTCCCGTTCCTCGACCTCGCTCGCCGGCTCCGAGCCACATGCCGTAAAAAGTACAAAGACCAGCAGCAGCGACAGTCTCACTCTCACCCCCACGACTTCACGACTCAATCGACTCCGGCGATACCGGCTCGGATCTTCTCGGCAAGCCGCGTCACGTTCTCGCTTTCTTCTCCCGGCAACGCAAGTTCGATCGCCTTATTGATCTGCCGATTCGCTTTCTTTGGTCTTCCCACCCGCACGAAGGCCTGAGCCAGTTCCAACCTGAAGAAAGCATCCTCGGGGAGCCGGGCAATCGCGCGCTGGAGATGGAGGATCGTCTCCTTGGTGGATCCCTTTGCCGCCGACTCGAGGCTCAACCGAAAATGGTAAAACGGATTTCGCCTCTGGTGGCGCCGCGCCATCTTCATATAAGGCCGCGCCTTGCCTTCACTCCCCTGCGATTGGTACAGATTCGCCAGATTCGCCGCCGCCGACATCTCGTTCGAGTCGATACGCAAGGCTTCTAGATAGCACCGCTCGGCCTCTTCGTAGTTGCCCTTGGATTTGTGGGCAACCCCGCGGTTCACCCAGGCTGGAGCGAACCTCCCGTCCGCTTCCAGCGACTTCGACAACATCTCGAGGGCAGGCTCGAACTCTTCGCGTGCCAGCGCTTCGGCGCCCAGGTTGTTGTAGTAATGCGCCAGGACGCGTTCTTCGCTGATCCGTCGCACGAACCTGTATCGCTTCTCGACGCCGGGGAGGAAATCCACTTGGAGGACGCCGCTCGGCGTTTCTATCTCGGCAAACATGTGCCGGTTATTGACTGCCACGTCGCCCCGACGATCCCAGCTCAGAATCTCCATGACTTCCTGGAAATGAGCCTCGACACCCACGTGGCGGGCCATAGCGACAAATAGCACCGTGAAGGAAAGACAGTTGCCGCTGCGTGACTCGAAGGTCTCGACCGCAGTCTTGGTCTCGCTGTTGCCATATGCAATGTCGAGCCCGTCCCTGCCAAAGAGCAGATCCATCAGCTCCCTGACAACCGCGCTTTGCGGCAGGTTGCGATGCACTCGTTGTTCGACCAGGCGCTCTATCTCGGGGCTCAGGGCCATGATGTCGAGACCTTCGACCGGCTCACCACCTTGCGCCCAGGCGCCGGATGCTGCGGACAAGAGCATCATAGCGACGCCTCCAAAGAGGCAGAGCCTCCGAATTGGCGACGGATGGGCAAAAACGGAATTTCGTCTCATCGGCTCGTGTCTCAGGATACGTGGGCAACGGGCCATGGGTTCGATCAGGCATTCCCAGTGACAGGATACTCAATTCCCGCGCCACTCCCTGGTGGCGCGATCGGACAACGGCTCGATGATTCGGTATCCTGTCACCTTCGATGATCGACACGATTCGGATCCTCGCCTTCGCCGGTAGTACCCGAAAAGAGTCCTTCAACAAGAAACTGGTGGGTCTTGCCGCCGAAGGTGCCCGGGTGGCGGGTGCCGACGTCACCGAAATCGACCTGCGCGACTACCCCATGCCGCTCTTCGGCCAGGATCTGGAGGCCCGAGAGGGAATGCCCGAGACCGCTCAACAGCTCAAACAACTATTCCTGGACCACCAGGGTTTTCTGATCGCTTCACCCGAGTACAACAGCTCGGTTTCGGCTGTCCTAAAAAACACGATCGATTGGCTGTCGCGGGCCGAGACCAGCGACGAGCCACCGCTTTCGGCTTTTGCCGGCAAGGTCGCCGTTCTCATGGCCGCATCGCCCGGTGGCCTCGGCGGTCTTCGTGGCCTGGTCCACCTGCGCGCCATCCTGGGCAACATCCGGGTTCTGGTGCTGCCCGAACAACGCGCCGTCTCAGCCGCCCACAAGGCCTTCGGCGCGGACGGGTCCTTGGTCGACGCGAAACAGCACCAGGCCATCCTCGACCTCGGTACGCGCCTGGTCGAGGTCCTCGACAAACTCGGCTAGCCTGTTCCGGGGCGCACTACTCGGCCAAATGCTCGGGCGGGTTGCGAGGAAAAGAGCCGTAAAGCGGGTTGGGGAGGACAAAGAAACGGCTGCCAAAACCCGCGAACTCTTCATCCGCCTCGAGCCGCAGGGACTGATCGAGATCGGGAAAATCCTCGATGTTGTCGCCCAGCCACATGACGATCTCGAGCGCCGGCAGCCCGGCAGTCGCTGTGCCGTCTTCGACGCTCCGCCACCGGGGCTCCTTCTCTCCGGTGTCGGATCTGCACAAAATGACGTCAAAGGGGAGCTCGTGGAGATGGAAGTTCTCCTCCGTGGCCTCGCAGTGATGCTGACGCCGGTTGGTGACGATCGCGATTTTCCCCCCCAGGTCGTGCACGTGTTCGAGAAACGCCCGCACCCCGGGGAGTGGCGGCGCCGCCTTCCTCCGGACCCACTCATCCCAGCTCTCGTCGGTCATCGACTGACCCTCGAGCGCGCGCTCGAGCTCATAAAGAGAGTTGTCAATCACCGTTTCGTCTCCATCCAATGCAACAGCCCACGTATCCGGCAGGCGCTCCGCTGCCATCACTTCGACCACCCAGGAGGCGGCGCGAAATGCCTGAAGATAAACGGCCCGGTGTTCAGCCGAGTTGCGGACCCAACGCAGCGCGACCGGCACCTCCTTCTCCGTTGTCGTAGCCGTCTTCAACACCTCAGGTGCCGTTTCATCAGGTCCCACAGCGACTTCGGAAAAAGTCGAGGCGCACGCCACTGTCAGCAGCAGAATCAGACCGGGAACAAGAGAATGCTTCATTAGAGTACCTCGTCGCCCGCCCAGGGAATCTCGACCATCATTGCGATCACCCGGGCCATAGTGAAAAAGTTGACGAACACACCGATGTAGAAGACGCGCACCGCTCACCCGGCCTTTCTGCGCCCCAGCTCCCAGCAAAGCTCTCGCAGGTTGGCTTCTAGTTGCGGCCCTTTTCGAATCACCGGCGCTGAATCCCTGCCTATTCGCTCGAGCTCGCCGATGCGCAAGTCCTCACCGGTGGTCAGGACAACCACGACATCACTCAAATGGGGTTCCCGCCTCATCTCAGCGATCAACGCCTCACCCACGTGTTCTCGTCCCAACTCGATCAGCGCAATATCTGGAGTGTATCCGGTGAGTTCCGCCAGGGCCTCGCGCCCGCTCTCGACCTGTCGCCACTCGGACGACCGCGGGCGCAGACAGGTCTCGATCCGTTCGCAATCGGAAGCATTCGACTCGACAAGGAGCACGCGGCCGACCCGCGGCGTCAAATTCCGAGCCAGGGCTCGCTCGAGATCGGCGGCACGAGCCGGTTTGCGTAGAAAGCCGACCTCGGCTGGCAACGATTGGCGCATCTCGGCGGGCGCTGCGGTGATCGCGATCACGGCTGAGTGCTGCAGCCGCCGGTCGGCGCCAAGAAGCTCAATGACTCGCTCGGTGGAGGACGCCGAGGAAAAAGGATCGATGGTGATCAAGGCTGGTGAATGCGCGCGCGCGAGCTGCAGACCTTTGCGGATGGTAGCCGCGGCCAGCACCTGGCAACCCTTCGCCTGCAGCAACTCGGTCAACACGAGTCGCGAATCAGCATCCTCGTCGATGACCAGAACGACTGCGTTTTCAAAGAGCGGGCGACGATGCTCGGCTTCGAGCTCCTGGACGATTTTGAGCGCGATCGCCTGGCTGTCTCGCTCCCCCGATTCGGGGAGGCCTTGCATCGGTGGTCCCAACGCGATCCTGAAGGTCGAGCCCTTCCCCAGTTCGCTGTCGACGCTCAGGCCAAAGCCCAGCAGATTGCATTGTGCTCGACTTATCGGCAGGCCCAGGCCACTACCACCAAAACGTCGGCTGGCTCCCACATCGAGCTGTTCGAAACGTTCGAAGATCACATCGAGCTTGTCCGGGGGAATACCGATCCCGGAATCCTCTACTTCGAGGGCCGCGGGCGAGCGGTTGTCGGAATCCGTAACGACCCGCACCACGACCCTCCCTCCCGGGGCAAACTTGACCGCGTTGCTGAGAAGGTTCACGACGATGCCACGCAGTCGCTCGTAATCGGTGCGAATAGTCCGGAGATCCGATGGGACGTCGGCCGAGAAACTGATCCCTTGTTCAGCCGCCAGGGGCGCGAACTCCTCGACGACATCCTCGACCAGGGACGCCAAACCGACATCTTCGAGATCGAGTTCCACCTTACCTGCCTCTGTCTTTTCCAGGTCCAGTATCCGATTGATCAGACGCAGCAGCCGGGTTCCGTTGGTTCGAATGCGCTTCAGATACTGGCGTCGTGAGTCGTTGGCGAACTCATCGGGAGCGGCCAGCAGGACATCCGAGAAGCCGATCACCGCGTTGAGAGGAGTCCTCAGCTCGTGACTCATGCTCGCCAGAAATTCACTCTTGGCACTGTTGGCCTTCTCCGCCGCCGCCTTGGCCATTTCCAAAGCCTCTTGGCGGCTGCGTTGCTCAGTCACATCATGCGCGACGGCGTAGATCCGCTCCTCGTCCATCTTGGGCACGGCGGTCCAGTGAAGCCACCGATAAGACCCGTCCTTGGTGCGGTACCGGTTGTCGAAGGAAAGAAGTGTGACGCCCTCGGCGATCCTGCCCGCCTCGGCCAGCGTCGATTCCCGGTCGCTGGGATGAACAAAGTCCAGATAGGGCCGGCCTGCGAGCTCGGCAAGCGAGTGGCCCAAGGTTTTTTCCCAGGCCGGGTTGAGGAGCTTGAAATAGCCATCGAAGCCCGCCACGCAAAGCAAATCGACCGAGAGTCGAAAAAATCTCTCGTATTCCGCCTGTGCGGCGCGCTCGGCGCTTCTCCAGATCATGTTCGTGAGTCGTATCTTAAGCCCCGGTACCGGGGTAGTAATTCGAAACCGTCGTGGCCACGATTCAAAAGAAAGAGCCCCGTCGCTCATGGACGGGGCCCTTGGTTTGCCGTGGTGGCGTTGGGTTTCCCCCGTCGGGGCTACCCCCAGTGTTCGCCACGGACACTGTTGGAGTTTCCCTCTAGGGGGACGCCACCTCCATCAAACCGTGTTTATCAGATTCCACTGGACCACCTCCTTTCTGGGCGTATCCGCAGTACGGCGGGACCCAACCCGCCCGGCTCCGCTGGCCGCCCAAACCGCGTTAAGCCGCCGCTCGCGCGCGGAGACGAAGAACGGTTTGATAATGCAGGTTTAGAGTTTTGTTGTCAAATCGGCTCTCAAATCATCGCGGGGAAGACCGCGTCCCCGGGGAACCGGGCGTTGAGTCGCGGGACCCTTGCCGCGGTTCGCGGGGTCACGGGGCCCCGGCCGCGGGCCGGTATCCCACGGTGCTCGCCAGGGCGCTCCGCTCCGTGGGAGCCCTCCGGCCCGGCCTCCCCGCGACCCCAAGCACTGCGGCACAGTGCGGCCCGACCTCCCACGGCTTCCGAATGGACTTCCAGTAGTTCCGGCGGCGCTTTGCCAGCCTGTTTGCTGGTCAGGTGGGGAGGGGGACGCCCTCGCGTTGGGTGAGATCGGAGAAAAGACTCTGGAGGCGGCTTGTCATCGGGCCGATCTCGCCGTCGCCGATCCGACGACCATCCACCTCCAGGACCGGGGCGAGTTCTCCCATGGTCCCCGTGGTGAAGGCCTCGTCGGCGTTATAGAGCTCGCTCGAGCTCAGGTTTCTCTCGATCACCGAGATCGCGTTGGCACGCGCCAGTTCGAGGACCACGCCACGAGTAATACCCGGGAGGCAGCTGTCGGCCTTCGGTGTGCGCAACTCACCGCCTTTGACGAGAAACACATTGGTGGAGTTGGTCTCAGAGATAAAGCCGCCTAGGTCGAGCATGACGGCGTCATCGACCCCGGCGTGATCGGCCTCGATCTTCGCGAGGATGTTGTTGAGGAGATTGGCGTGGTGAATCTTCGAGTCGAGGGTGGATGCAGAGTTGCGCCGCACCGACGAAGTGATCAATCGAATACCCCGCCGATCAAACACCGGCGGCTTCCACTCCGCAAGTACGATCAGGCAACACCCGTCGTGGTTGTTGCGAGGGCTCATCCCTGATGTCACCTTGCGGCCACGGGTGAGAGTCAACCTTATGTGTGCCCCGTCGCGCATCCCGTTGGCGGCAAGAGTCGAAAAAACGGCCTCGCGGATCTCCTCTTCTCCGGGGACGCCGCTGAAAGACAGGGCGTGGGCGGACTCCGCCAAACGAGCGAGATGTTGGTCGAGTCGGAAGATCTTGCCGTCGTAGACGCGCAAACCCTCCCAAACCGCGTCCCCGCCCTGGACCGAGCTGTCGAACACCGAGATCTTCGCCTCGGAGCGCGCCAAGAGCGCGCCGCCGACATAAACGAGGATCCCTGCGTTGCGCGGGTCCGCGAGCTTGGACGGATCGATTGGGTTCATCGCCAGGCCTCGAGAATCAAACCGTGGCTCTGATCGCCTCGGCAAAGAGGCGGTCATAGTAGGGACGGCACTCCTCGAGCAAGGGTTGCAGCTTCTCCGGGAACGCTTGTGTCTTGGGCCGGTACGGCATGAAACCGGTCGAGCGATGGACATTCTCGTACCAGTGAGGTGCCCACAACCCATCCTCGCGTCGTGGTCCGGCGTTCCAGGACATCATTGCTTTCATAAACGGAATCTCCAGTCGGGCACAGAGCTGCTCGAGCACTCCGGCCGGATCCCGCAGCAGTTCGCGTGAATCTATTACCGGCGGTTCCTGCCCCATCTCCTGCAACTGTCGCAGCAGATCGCACTGGATAGCGATCCCCGTGTCGGCAAGCTGCGGCTCGGGAAGCTGTCTCACCAGCGAGCTCAATACCTCGGACGGGTGACGGATCAACAAAATGTTCTTGGTTTGCTCTAGAAAACCGAGATCGAGGTCGACCAGATGGTGGGCCATCTGCTTGAGAAAAAGAACGGGCCGGTCGCAGGGACCGAGGACCACACCGCGTACCGCCTTCTGGCCATCGGTCTCATAGGCCGCCAGAACCTCTTCCCGTAGCGGGTGACGGGCAGCACTGACACGCAGGTAATGGGCGTAGAGAGGCTCGTCGACGACCCGGGTGTCGGGGCGCTCGGCAAAAGAGTACATGAGGGCCGTCGACACGTTGCGCGGCCCCGACCACAGGCAAATCCGCAGCGGATCCATGGGGGCGACTACTTGACCAGCCGCGGTCCATCCGCGACCTTCGAGTCGTTCGAGCCGTTCGAGTTGTCCAGCTTGAGAACAACCACCGTGCGGTCGTCCGAAATCTCGGCCGCCCCCGAGTATCTGCGCACCGCCCGGAGCAAAGCGTCAGCAATCTCCTGGGCGGGACGACCGGCCAGCTTCTCGAGCAATGTCTCGAGACGAACGCGACCGAATTCCTCGCCGGCGGAATCGAGGCTCTCTTCGATACCGTCCGAGGCCAGCACCAGCGTGTCGCCCGGTTCGAGCAGACGCGTCTCTTCGAGGTACCCCTGATTGGAAAGCAAACCCAGGGGCACTCCTCCGAGCTCGATCCGCTCTACCCGTCCTCCGCTGAGCAGATAAGGATAGGGAAGACCGGAGTTCGCAATCGTCAGAGAGTTCTCGCCGCCGTTCCAAACGGCAAAGCCCATTGCCACAAACCGATTTCCCAACTCGAGCCTGCCGAGTTTTTCATTCAGATCCGCCAGGACCTGACTCGGTCCGAGGTCACCCGAACCGGCGATCTCACGCAGAGTTCCGATGGCCAGCGATCCATAGAGGGCGGCCGACGTGGCCTTACCCGCCACATCGCCCACCGCGAGGGCCAGCCGGTCGTCATCGTAGGAAAGAAAGTCGAAAAAATCCCCACCCAGATGCCGTGCCGGTTCGTATGCGACCCCGAGATCCAAGCCCCTTACGACAGGCGCCTTCTCGGGCAGGAGCTGCTTCTGGACCTCCCTCGCCGTCGACAGATCCGCCTCGAGTCGTTCTTCATCCGCACGAAGTTGCTCGTACAAACGAGCGTTTTCCAGGGCGATCGCCAACGAGGAGCCCAATGTCGACAGGAGTTGCTGATGATGCTGGGAAAAAGCATCATAGCGAGTGCTCTCGAGATCGAGAACTCCAATCAGGCTGCCTTTGAACACCAGCGGTACGACCAACTCGGAGAGCACATCGACACCGGAAGAACAGTCGATATAGCGCGGGTCGAGGTGGATGTTCGGAACCCTGATGGGTTGCGCAAGAGCCGCGGCGGTGCCGCAGATACCCTGACCTAGCGCGACGCTCGAAGCGCGACGATTCTTGCGGCCGTCGCCAAAAACACTGACCGTCGGCTCGAGAAGCTGTTTATCCTCGTTCCACAGGAGTACGGTAAAGAGATCGTAGTCGATCAGTCGCTTCACGCGCTCGGCAACTCTCTTGAGAAGCGGTCTGCGATCGAGAATCGCCGCTACCTCGCGGCTGATCTCATGCAGAAGCGACAGGGTCCGAGCCTGTTCTCGCATGTTCTGGTAGAGACGGGCACCTTCGATCGCGCCGGCCAGATGGTCGGCCAGAAAACCCAGAAGACGCTCGTCCTGCTCGGAGAAGAAAGCCGTCGTCGGACCACCGATGTCGAGAACACCGATTACCCGATCCTGCGCTATGAGCGGCAGGGCGAGCTCAGAGCGCACGTCCCGAGAGGCGGCTATATATCGCGGATCTTGGGTGACATCATCGACCCGGATGGCCCGCCCCTCGCTGGCGACGGTCCCGACAACACCCTGACCGTTGCCGAAACGCCAGTGGTTGATGATCTCTTCCGGAAATCCAGCCCCATACGCAAACCGGAGCTCGCGCCCCAGGTCGTCGAGCAGTAGAACACTCAGGGTCTCGTAGGGGACATACTGCTTGAGCAACGTGCCCACACGGCTCAACCCGGCGTCCAGATCGCTACTCCCGTTGAGCTCTTGGGTGACGCGCAGAAGACACGCCATCGCGTCCTCAGGTCGCGAGCCGACAGGCGGTGAGAATGCAGTCCTCCCGCTCGGTGCTTTGTTCTCGGGTTCGTTCATCGGATGTCTCCGGGCCTTTGATAACAGCTAGACAGCCCTCTTTCTTCCCATCGCGAATCTTACAGGGGCTCTCGTCGATCGTGCGGTAGCATTCGGTAGGTGGATAGCCTGGCTTCATTTGAAGCGTCAACGAGAGTCGAATGAACACCTCGCACCAATTGCCTCCGGAAATGGCGCCTTCGAAGTACATCGAGAAGGTCAGCTTGGTGACCGGAGAGACGCTCGATGACGAAATCCGACCCGATCAACTCCTGGTGCACGGACATCGCGACTACCACATAGTCGATGTCCACGCCCGGTTCATGATGAGCCGCATCGTCAACGCGACCGGAGACGAAGAGGAGGCTCGGGACCGCATGAAGAGGATGCGGTCGCTCGGCCGGCGCACATCGCGGGTTCTTGCGCGAATGATCGGCGAGCAAAATCCGGAGAAGGTTTCGAAGGCGTTGTTCGGCCTCAAAGACAAGGAGTACTATTTTCGCTACCGAAAACACCACTTGCCAAGACAGGAGATAGAGAAACGAATCGACGGGCTGCGCCACGCCGCCGAGGAGCGGCTTGGGGAAATCAGCTCTGACGGCCGGCCGCACCTGCGGGTCCTCCTGACCGGTGGAACGGGCTTTGTCGGCAAGGAAATCCTGTGGCAAGCCGCGCACAACGACAACATCGAGGAAGTCGTGGTGCTGATCCGTCCCAAAAACATCCACGATCGCAAAACCGGCGAGTTGCTCGAAGTCATCACACCGGAACAGCGGGGCAAGAAACTCCTTGAACAGCTGTGGCTCGACGGCCCGGAAGAGCGCTGCAAGTTCCGTTTTCTCGCCGGCGACGTCGAAAAGCCCAATTTAGGGATCTCGGAGGACGAGGTCGCTGGGCTCGAGAAGACCATCACCCATGTGATCCACTGCGCCGCCAGCGTCGCTTTTGACGACCCCTACGAGGACGCGTTCCGCGCCAACGTCACCGGCAGCTTGAACGCGCTGCGCTTCTCACACGCCCTTCAAAATGTCGACGGCGGCCGCTTTGTCGCCCATCTGGCGATCGAGACTTCCTATATTCATGGACGCCAGACCAAGCAGCTGGCACGCGAGGATGAGATTCTGTTCCCGCGCAACTTCTACAACAACTATTACGAGTTGACCAAAGCCATGGCCTCGATCGATACCGAGCGCTTCATGCTCGAAAAGGACCTGCGCGTGGTTCAGCTCTGCCCGGCAATCGTCATCGGCGAGTCCAAAGCCGGCAACAACCGTGGTGATACCAAAGTGGTCAACGCACCGGTCAACATCTTTGGACGCGCCGGCGCGGCTCTCGCCGACAAGAAAGGAAGCTGGATAGACCGCTCCAAGGCGTCCGCCCTGGCTCGGCTTGCCTGCGTGTTCCCTGGTGACCCGTCGGCACAGATCAACCTCATCACGGTCGATCGTGTGGTGGCCGGAATCCTGGCGGCTCTCGAGCGGCCCGGCGCCACCGGCAGGCGAATACACCTGGCGACCGACAAGCACATCACTTCTCTCCACATTCGAGACATCGTCCGCGAGGAGCTCGGTGTCGATGTAAAGCTGGCCGAGCCCACGCTTCACCGAGCCCTTACCTTGCCCCTCTTGACGCGCGTTCTCAAGCGACTGCGCCAGGAACGCCTCGCCTACGCACTCAAGAAGCTGGGAACCATCTTTGGCGGCTACAGCGAATGGGGACAACCGGTCCACGAAGTGGGTCGTGACGCTCGATTGCTGGGACTTTCCGAAGATCGACCCGACACCGTGCATGCATTTCGGATGCTCTGCAGACACAACCATCGCGTGCAACAGTTCGGAGCCGTTCGCGACCTCGACGAGATCTCCCGCCGCGAGCGCATCTGGTGGGAGTTTGTACTGGCCCTGGAAGCCAAACACGACTCAGCGGCAGGAGCAATACCGGCCGAGGTGTTCCGCCGCGAGTTTGCGGCTCGAATCGACCCTGCGTCCTTCGAGCCGGTCTAGCCTGGCGGCCCGTGGTAGAAGTTCACCCTCAACAGGTGCGCTGGCTGGCGCTAGTTGATTTGCTTCCCACTCAGCCCCGACTCCAGGGCTTTCGAGAGCTCAGCGGGCTCGACCGGCTTGTGTAGGACCAGAAAACCGTGTTCGCTGCCGATCCGCATCAGACGCGACAACGAAGTGTCCCCGGTCAAGAGCACCCCGGGAATCTCGCGGCCGTAGCGGGAACGGATCCGCTCGAAGGCATCGATCCCGGTCGCGGTCTCACTCAACCGGTAATCAGAGATCACCAGATCCGGACGACGGTCCGCCTCCTCCAGGGCCACCAGCGCACCCTCGGCGCTCGTCGCCGCCGCGACGTCGTAGCCGCTGACCTCGAGAAGTGCTCGCAGCGAATCGAGAACCGCCGGCTCATCTTCGATCACGACCACAAAGCCCTCGACCTTGTCGCCCCTGGCGGGCTTCTGCTTCGAAGCCGGAACCTCTTCTGTGACGAGGGCCATGGGAAGAATGATCTCGAACATCGAGCCGCGACCGAGCTCGGAGCGTACCTTCACGTCGTGCCCGAGCAGATCAGCAAGCCGGCGAACAATCGCCAGACCTAGACCAAAGCTGTCCGAGCTGACGTGAGCAGAGCTCCCGATCTGGTGGAACTCCTCAAACACGGCGTCCAGGCTTTCAATTGGAATACCGACACCGGTATCCCAGACCTGAATTGCGACTCGTCCCTGCCGACGTCTCACCGCCAGTAGAACACCTCCCTGATCGGTGTAACGGATCGCATTGGCGAGCAGATTCTTGAGAATCCTCTCGAGAAGCTGGGGGTCGGTGTCGACCCGGAGATGCGGACCCGCCGCGCGCAACTCCAACCCACTATCGGTGGCGAGGGGACCCATCTCTGTCGTCAGCCGGTCCAGCAAGGATTCGGTACCCACGGCTCGTCGAGACGGCGTAATCGCGCCAACGTCGAGCTTCGAAAGATCCAGTAGCCGGTTGAGAAGGCCGCGGAGGTTGTCGAGACACCGACCCAGCTTTTCCAGTGTCGGGGGCGATTCGCCTTGCTTGCCGCCAAGTTCCGAATCCAGAACCTCCAGGTAGAACCGGGCCGCCTGCAACGGTTGTCGCAGATCGTGGCTTGCAGCCGCGAGAAAACTGGACTTCGCCCGGCTTGCGTGTTCGGCCTCGTTCTTGGCTGCCCGCAGCTCGCGCTCGATCCTCTTGCGCTCGGTGACATCGCGGATAGCGGCCGAGACCAAAGCCTGGCCACCTATTTCGAAGGGACTCAGGCTGATTTCGACGGGAAACTCGCTGCCGTCCTGCCGCCGACCCGAGAGCTCGAGTCCCGTTCCCATAGGCCTCGCCTCAGGCCGGCTCGTGTAACTCCGCCGGTGTACTCCATGGTCCACTTGGAACCGCTTTGGCACCAAGACCTCTACCGGCTGGGCCAGGAGCTCGGCTCGTTGATAGCCAAACAACTCCTCCGTGCGCTCGTTGACCAGTTCGATGAGGCCCTCCGCGTTAACCACCACCATGGCATCCGGAGCAGCTTCCAGCAGCCAACGCACCCTTTCCTCGGCATGTCTCAACCCGGCGGTCAATGCAGGCTCGCTCGATGGGTCTCGGGGCATGGTCATGGTGTCTGCGGCAGAACAACCCGACAGTTCGGTGCGAAATCCTAGCAGCCTTCGCCCGCCGGATCGTCACACCTTCAACCTCGGCCGCGAGCCGGTGCTTGCGGCCGGCGATGCCGCCTACGGTTTGCTCGCAAGACTCCCCTCGAAAGAGGAAGGGGCGCGGTCTGTGGTTCCGGCCCCCCAACTAGCGAGCTAGCAGCGGTAGTAATCCGGTTTCCAATCCTGAATCTGTCTCTTGACCGCCCGACGGTCGGCGAGCTTGCCCTCCAGAATCTCCCGGACCAAACCAGCAAGCTCTTCTTCGGGCGCAAACCGGAGTCCGATCAGCTGATCCGGGCTGATCTCGCCGATGCGGCTCCGGAGATCGTCAGGGAGCACCTCGGTAAGCCGGAGCCGTTCCTCGAGACGGATCAGCCGATCCTGAACCGCCAGCGGAAAAGCGCGGCAGTAGTAGAAGAGCAGTATCAAGCCAAACGCAACAACGAAAGTCAGGCACGTTTCGGCGGAGAAATCCCTGAAAACCCGCCATCCCGCCCATGCGAGATTAACGAGCAGAATAAGAGACAACACAAAATGGTACAAGGGCACTAAGCGTCCATGGTTCGCCAGGGTCTGGGGCTTCTTCTCGGCCATCCAATCTCCTCTTTTGATATCGTTGCGTTTTGGCCGATCTTAGCCGACCCACGGGCCACTTTGCCGACCGTGACCCAGGCTGTCTTCTTTTTCGTGACGGGCGTATGAACGACACACTCCAACGGGGGCCGAGCTGATCGAAACGCAAGAGACCAACCGGACAATGGTCGTCGATCGGCTACACGACTACCACGACCTGTTCGACAATCTGCCGCTCATGTACTTCGCTCTCGACTCCGAAGGGGCCGTGGTCGAAGTGAACCGGTTTGGCGCCGAGCAACTGGGCTACGAACAAACTGAGTTGGTAGGCAACTCGGTACTCGACGTCTTTCATCCCGATGATCGCGATTCTGTGCGTACACAGTTTCGAGCGCTCCTCGACTCCCCAGGCCAGGTGGCGCACTGGGAGTTCCGCAAGAAGAGGAAGGACGGCAGCCAGCTGTGGGTCCAGGAGTCCGCTCGCGCCGTCGAAAACGACGCGGGCGAGACCCTGGTCATGGTCGTTTGCGAAGACATCACGTCGCGCAAGGAAACCGAGCAACGACTCGAACGCTATCGCAACCGTCTCAAGCAGCTGACGATCGAGCTTTCGCTTGCTGAGGAAGCCGAAAGACGAAGGATCGCCACCGGTCTCCACGACGAAATCGGCCAGAAGCTGGCTTTGGCCAAATTGCGCCTCGAGGAGTTGCCGGTCGCCGAAGACAAACCGGCGGCTGCCCTCGAAGGCATCCGTGGCCTGCTCGACGAGGCGATCGAGGAGACCCGCTCCCTGACCTTCGAGCTCGCAAGCCCGGTACTCTACGAATTGGGCTTGGGGGCGGCGCTTCAAACTCTTGCCGAACACTTCAGCCAATCCGATGGTCCTGCGTTTTCCTTCGCCGAGACAGGCACACCCAGAGAACTGACCGAGAGAACTCAACTGGTCCTCTATCGCATCGTTCGCGAACTGATGCTCAACGTGGTCAAACACGCTCGCGCAAAAAGCGCTGGCGTACTGGTCTCATGGCTCTACGATCAGATCCAAATCGAAGTGCGAGACGATGGCATCGGCTTTGATCCGGCAGCCGCCGACGACCCCGAACGGATACGAAGCTACGGGCTTTTCAAGACCCGAGAGCGGCTCGATCAACTCGGCGGGCAGCTCGAAGTGCATTCCGAGGCGGCCTCCGGAACCGTTGCAACCGTTTGCGCTCCCACCGACACTTCTAAAAACCAATGAGCATCCGAATTGTAGTTGCCGACGATCACCAGCTCTTCCTGGAAGGGTTGCGGGCATTGCTCCGCAAGGAAACGGAAATCGAAGTCGTCTCCGAAGCGAACAACGGTCGAGAAGCCCTTGCCGAGGCGCGTCGTCAGCGACCTGACGTTGTCGTGATGGATCTATCGATGCCGGGCCTCAACGGCATCGAAGCAACAAAGCGAATCGTCCGCTCGGTGCCCGGTGTCCGCGTAATCTGTCTGTCGATGCACACCGAAGCGCGGTTTGTCGAAGCGGCTTTGGAGGCTGGAGCCTCCGGCTATCTGCCCAAAGACTGTGCGGCGGACGAGATGACGTCTGCGATTCGGGCGGTATCGAGCGGGAAGACCTATCTGAGTCCGAGTGTCGCCGGGGTTGTGGTGGATGTGCTGCGCAACCGCGATGCCCCAGAAGAGGGGAACGCTTTCGGTGTATTGACCGATCGGGAGAGAGAAGTGCTTCAACTTCTCGCAGAAGGGCAGTCGACCAAGGAGCTCGCGGCGCATCTCAGCCTCAGCGTCAAGACCGTCGGCACTCATCGCGAGCACATCATGCGCAAGCTCGGAATCCGAAGTATCGCCGGACTTACAAAGTACGCGATACGCGAGGGGCTTACGTCACCCGAACCGCGCCGCGAGCTCTGATCGACAAGGGCCCACCGCCCGCCGGAATTCGAGCCACCAGCGAGAAGTGGGCCTCCTCTTGCTTACCCCTGAGGTTGTAAGTGTGCCTGTCAGAGCGAGCCAAGACAATCGGGCAATGTCCGAGATTCACCCTCCAAGAACCTGACTCGCGAGAGCCGGAGCGCTTGAATGTTCGATTGGGACCCTTGGGGCCTTGCGTGCAACAAACCGGGCGCTCCAGATGCGCCCCTCCAGGCCGCGGGCCAGAAACCGCACGAGCCACTCGAGGCGCAACCGCCGAACGAGAGCCTTCCAGCCGCCCGGAAGCTCGGACAGGGCAAGGCCCACCAGCTGGCCCGAGTCGTAGATGAGCCTCTCGGTCACCTCGACATCTTCCAGCCCCGCCCCGCGCAACCCATCCAGATACTCACGCTCTCCTATCGCACCCCCGACGCATGAGTTATAGACCGCGGGTATGCGCCGCAACCACCGTAGATGGACTGGCAACGGCTCGACGACTATGTCCGATATGGAGACCCGTCCGCCCGGTCTGAGGACCCGGGAAATCTCGGCAAACACGCGGGTCTTTTCGGGGGACAGGTTGACCACACAGTTCGAGATCACGACGTCTACAGACGCCGGTTCTGCCGGCAGTTGCTCAATCAAACCCTTTCGCACTTCGACGTTTCCGAAACCCGAGGCCGCGATGGCCTTTCTTGCGCGCTCGATCATCTCATCGGTCATGTCGACACCGATCACCCGACCAGCCTCACCGACTCGCTGGGCGGCGAGCAGGATGTCGATCCCGGCTCCGGACCCCAGGTCGAGCACGACGTCGCCGCGCTCGAGCCCGGCCAGCGCCACGGGGTTGCCGCAACCGAACGAATTCTCAACCGCCTCGGGCGGCAGGGCTCGTAGCTCAGTGTCCGAGTAGCCGGCGACCTTGGCAGCCTCACCCTTGGGAGCCGAGCAGACGTCACTCTCGGTCCCGCAACAGGAACCTCTGGGTTGGGACACGGCTCGCGCATAGGCGCGCGACACCTGTTGGTGGACTTTGTCGGAACGGCTCATCTGGATCCTCCTTTGGCAACCGTGCCGGTTTGGACGGTAACCGATTCTGTTGGCGGGCAGCACGCTTCGACCGCGTCCGCCATGGCTCGTAGCGTCGCCGAGAGGGCCTCGTAGCGAACCCGATAAAACACCCTCCTCCCCCGCTTCTCGGCTTCGAGGACACCGGCCTGTTTGAGGGTCGACAAATGCCTCGACACCACCGACAAATCGGTCGGGCAGCACTCGGACAGCTCGCTGACCGAGCAGGGCCTGCCGCACCGTGCCAACCGCGCCAGGAGCGCAATCCGGTTGGGGTCGCTCAGGGCGCTCAATAACTGCGGTGAAAACAGCTGATCGAGATCTTCACAGCAGGAAGCTGTCTGCAAATCATTGCGTGCTTGCGTCATCATGCAAATATTAACCTCAAAAAAGACCTCTGTCAAGCCCCGCTCTCGACCTCTGCTACTCGAGGGGTTCGAGAAAAGGCAAACCGACCGCGCGCGCGCCGTAGAGACGCCGATCAGCAGCGCGGAGCAGCGCGTCCTGATCTTGTCCGTCATCCGGAAACACCGAAACACCGACTGTAGCGCCGAGAACTACGCCGCAACGCTCGATACCCGCGACAACTCGAGCATAACGTCGCGCGGCGTCGGCGGAACTCGACATCGTCATCCGCGGCATCACGACCGCGAATTCGTCGCCTCCCCACCGAGCGATGACATCTTCCTGGCGCCGATTTTCGTCCAGAGCCAACGACAGCTCGACCAACAACTCGTCGCCCGCAGCGTGACCCAGTCGGTCGTTGACTTTCTTGAAACCGTCGAGATCCATCAACAGAACACCAAACGAACCACCGTGCCGATCGACCCGCGCCTGTTCGGAGCACATGGCCTCGTCGAATCCACGTCGATTTCGAAGCCCGGTGAGGGGGTCGGTCAACGAGGCTTGCCGAAGTTCTTCCCGGTGATCAGCCTCGTGCAGCAAAGAAGCGACCGGCGGACCAAAGATCCGCGCCGCCTCGATCGAGGCTTGATCGAACGCCATCGCGTCGGTGACGTTGTCGAGATTCAGGACCGCCAGGATCTCGTCCCTGTAGACCACGGGAAGATAGAGGTTGGCTCGAATCTCGCCGAGACGACCGTGTTCGGCAAGGTCCGGCGACAATTCCTCCGCCGCAGCAGCGTCAAAGAGGTCGACCTGGTCGTGGCGCATGATGCGGGGCCGCGCCTCCTGCCACTCTTGTGGACCGCCACCGTGCCAACTGCACATGTCCTCGGGTGTGAACCGAACATCTCTCAACCTGTCGAGTTCATAGCCGACCGCCGCGCGGAAGGCAAAACCCTTCCCGTCGTGAGTGAGCACGCTACCCGCGTCGGCCCCTGGGACAATTCGAACCGCCGCTTCGAGAACCTGCTGGTAGACACTGTCGCTGGGCTTCGCGACGATTTCACGCTGTAGCTCGAGCAAAATCTCCAGCCGCTCGTACTGACGTCTCATTCGTTGGCTGTAGTGGCGCGCCGCGAGTAAGTTGCTGATCCGCAGCTCGAGTTCCCAGGGAGCCACCGGCTTGGTAACAAAGTCGCGGGCGCCTGCTTTGAGCGCACTCTCCCTGGTCTCGAGGCTCCCGTCTGCCGTCAGCACCAGGACTGGAAAGTAACTGTCGCCAGCGACGTGGTCACGGAGGTCCTTCAGTACCGAAGAACCCAAATGGTCGGGCAACAAAAGATCGAGCACCAGCAGGTCGGCCCAGCCCGATGAGACTGCGTCCTGCACGGACTCCCAAGTGCTCCCGGTGCAGAGCTCCCGAATCCCCATGCCGCGGAGAACACCCTGGACGATCGGATCCTCTTCGACGACCACCACCTTCATGAAGCGCACAAATTCGGGTTTGGCTGCGGCCCCGCACGGAGCACCCGCGGGCTCAACTACAACCTCTGTCTCGGTCTCTCTCCGTGTTCTTGTCAGCAAATCACGCATCGCGGCCCCTAGGCGTCCGTTGTGGAACCTACTTCATGCTCGCGCTCGCGCCTGTGCCGAAATTCACTTTCGGTGGAGTGATCCTGGCCCGGGCCACACCGGGCGGATCCAAGCGCTAAGGGCTGGAATCGTTCGCCGCGCTCGCGGTGACGGTCGCTGTCACACTGCCCAGATAGCCCTCACACCGAACCGTCACATCGGCGCCTGTCGGGATCTCCCAACCGCCGAGTCTTTTCCAACCGATTTCGAGGGTTTCAAAACCCTCCAAGGTGTCATGTGTGAACCTTCTTTCTTCGCCGGCGGGGGATTCGATCTGTACTTCGATCTTGGAGAGAGCTTGGTTCGAGGTGTTGCTGACCTGGATGATCCTTCCGGCACCGATCAGCGAATCTCGGGAGTGAACCTCGATCGGCGGGTCGGTGACCTCGACCCCACAACCCCACAGGAGAGCTGCCGCCAAAAGAGCGGCTCCTAAGGGTTTGGTACGGCCCAGCCTCATGGTCGAATGCTAGCAGGCCGAGGGCGAAGGTCCTCCTACGCGTAACTTACGGCATCAATGGGCTTGTCGACACTGAGACCCGATGTACTAGAAGATCCTTGTGGTACGCTCCTCGGTCCGCCCCGGACTACTTCCGGTTGCTTGCTCACGGAGGTTCAAGAACCGTGTCGCCAGCTGAAACACTGGCTAGACAGTTCATCCAGATCGGTGACCGGCAAGTCGAATTGCCGCATGGCGTATCGGTCGCCGACTGGGCACTGGAGCGCATTCGCACGCAGAATCCGTGTATCCGCTCGTATCTTGGGAGCATCCGACTTCTCGAAGAAGCTCTCGAGAGCAACTATGCCCTGCTGCACTGTTCCTCGCGGCGGTTGCTCCAGATCTGGCGCAAGGTGCGCCGGGTATGCCGCCTGATGCAGACCGAGCTCGCCCCAACCCTCGAAGCACCCTCGCATGTCCCCGCGCTCGAGACAGCACGCCGCAACGCCTACTATGCGTTTCAGGTTTTGACGACGACAGTGATCCGCGACATCGAAGCGTATCCATACCGGATTTCCGAGACGGACTTGCCGGCGGTTCGTCGTCTCTTATGTTTGTCGATCGGCCGAATCTACTCTTTTCTCCGCGATACATTCGGGGAGATCGTCGCGACCGACCCACGAAGCCTTCACGACTCAGACTACTACCTTTCACGACGGTTCCCTCAGGACATCGATGAGGCCGAGTGGCTCTACGCCACCGTCGACCAACTCAACCGATATCTACAGGGGCTTGGCAAGCTGTGGATCGATCAGTTCGGCCCACTCAAGAATCAAATGAGCGCCGACGGAATGATTCCCAGTCTTGCCGCCTGGGCCGAGTCGGCGGCGTTTCTCGACTTGCTGACCGAAGGACTTGTCGCCAAGCTCCGCGAGGTGCTGGCACTCGCTGGAATCCGCTACGACGAGATGGAACCCATCGATACATACTCCTTCGAGATCCCACATAGCTGCAAGAGCCTGATAGAGGCTTACGGCATAGCTCGGACCTCGATCGACCGTCTCAAGTCGAACCGGGCGGACTCGGCCGAAGGCCAAAGACAAGGCCTCGAAGACCTGATCACGATCCATGAGGTGGCCTCGAACCACATGCTCGAACTTATGACGCGAATCGAACGCGCGATCCGCGATCTAGCCGCCTACGTACCGCTTTGGCTCGACTCGATCGAAAAGCGTCGCGCGCTGATGCTCACCAAGAACCCCGACGAAACACCACCTCTGCCGATCGACTTCGGCCGCAAGAACGCCTAAGCCGATTATCTAAAGAAAAAGGGCTCCATCTCCGCGGATGAAGCCCTGGAACCACGCCTCTGTGGGCGTCGCAGCTTTCCTGTAAAGACTCGCTTACTCGAGGTCGAACTCGACTTCGGAGATCGTCTGATTCCCGCTCTCTTCGATCGACAAAACCTCCCACTTGCACTCGTCGGCGTTCTCGAAGAACTCCGGCGCAGCAGTGTAGCTGGTAACCGAGCCATCGACCTGGGCGAGAATCTTTCGAACTGTTGGTTCTTCGCATTCGACGACGATCTCGTAGGCGACGATCGAGCTTCCCGGCGGGTCGGCGACCGGTTCCCAGGTGAAGACCGCATCCTCTGGATCCACCTCGTCGCCCTCGAGCGGAGACACCTGGACGGGAGCGTCGGGGATGCGGTGTGTCAGCCGCGCCCTCCCCCTGAGCTTCTTTCCCTCTGTCGTCGTTCCCTTGTAGGTGTAGATCCCTTCGGGGAACAGCTCGAGAAGCTCGTCGAGCGTCTGCTCGTCAAAGGACGGCTCGGCGCTCTCAAAGAACGTCTCGGTGATGCCCTGAAACCCGACGCTACCTTCGCCCAGGATGCTGAAGAGCACATTGCCCTCCGGATCCCTGAGCTGCATCGTGTCCCAGCCCTCGCCATCGAGAAAAAGGTGAATTCCCGCGTCTCCGTCGGTATCGTTGACTTCGATCCTGATGAACTGGTCACTCAGCCTCTTGGCCGCTGCCTCGGGAGCCATTGCCGCGGTCACGATTGCAACCGCCGCTACAGCAATCAATAGAGTTCCGGCTCGTCTCATTTCAAGAATCCTCCATTTCGATCTCACGGGAGCTTCGTAATACTCGCCGAGGCGGTCCCGCTTTCGCCGTCTGCCACTCGTTAGATACGCGGGAGCCGGCAATCCTTCGCCCGCATCCACCTCAGGTGTTTCTTGTGGACGGGTCGGTCCGCCCCGGGCACTACTCCAAGCGCCGGCTCGGCGGCAGCCCGGTCGAACAGCAACCACCCGGTTGGAGGCTCCACCAGGGACGTTTGACCGAGCGCATGGCACGACCTCCGAAGTTCGAAAGAGATCCGGCGCGAGGGAGACCGAGGCGCATGCCTCTATGTCACCCGGAGTCCGAGAAGCATGCGCCGTGCCCTGCAGAGACTCCGACCGGGCAGTTGCGGCGAGCGACTCCTAAGACATTAGCTGGACGTCGGCGGGAACTGAGCCACCGACAGAATCACTGCTGCTCCGTTTCGATTCTGGACAACTCGACGGCGATTTGTGCCGCCAGCGACGCATTGGCGACCAGCAGCGCGCGGTTGGTGTCGAGAGTCCGGCCTCCGGATAGCTCGGTGAGCCGCGCCAATAGAAAGGGTGTGACCTCTTCTCCGGCTACACCCTTCGCCCCGGCTTCGGCCAATGCGGTCTCGATCCATCCCTCGACCTCGTTTCTTTCGATCGCACTGCCAGCCGGCGGCGGCTGGGTGATGAGCACTCCCGAACCGAGATCCAGACTCCTGTGGATGGCGAGCAACTCTGCCGCTACCCGGGCGGAATCCACCCGCTGCGAGACCTTTGCGCCGCTGTCGCGGGAATAAAAAGCGGGAAAGTAGTCGGTCTGGAATCCGAGCACCGGTACCCCTTCGGTTTCGAGGACTTCGAGGGTCCGCGCGAGATCCAGAATTGCCTTGGCCCCAGAGCAAACCACCGCGACGTCGGTTCTCCCCACCTCTCGCAAGTCCGCGGACACATCGAGGTTGCTCTCCCCGCCCCGGTGAACACCGCCGATTCCACCCGTCGCCATCACTCCGATGCCTGACCGCGCCGCAATCCACATGGTTGCCGCCACCGTGGTGGCGCCCAAACCAGCGGCGGCAACTGCCGTGGCAAGACCTCGCCGGCTGACTTTGAGGACATCGTCGGAGCCTGCCAGAACCCCAAGAGTCTGCCGATCGAGGCCCACCACAATACGGCCAGCTGCTATCCCGACCGTCGCGGGCACGGCGCCTTCCCGACGAACGACCCTCTCGAGCTCGAGTGCCGTCTCCAGATTCTGCGGACGCGGCAGACCGTGAGCGATCAGTGTGGATTCGAGCGCCACCACGGGCCGGCGATCAGCCAGAGCCTCTCTGACCTCGGCTCCGATCTCGATACATCGACTCATAAGGTGGTCTCTACGGTCCGCCATTTCGAGTCCGAACTCTAACCCCTCCTCCGCTGGCACGGTA
>JAOTZA010000148.1 GCA_029861655.1 Acidobacteriota bacterium
CCGCGCGTGGCCAGCAACTCGCGCACTCGGTCGGTGTCGTTGCGCAGGAGGTCTTTGGCCAACATGACGATGGAAGTGTATCGCTCGATGGTCCGAGGGAACAGTCGGTGGCCACTCTCTCACCCACGGCCGACACGGAGGTCGGCCGCTACACTCGAGAAACCGTCTGAGGTCGGCCGCTACACTCGAGAGGCCGTCTGAGGTCGGCCGCTACACTCGAGAGGCCGTCTGAGGTCGGCCGCTACACTCGAGAGGCCGTCTGAGGTCGGCCGCTACGCTCGGGAGGCCTTTTTCGGCAGCTCACCGGCGAAAAGGCTCGCCGTAGTCTCGAGCACTCTGCGCAAGGGACGGGCGTCGGCCTGACCCCGACCGGCGATCTCGAACGCCGTCCCGTGATCCACCGAGGTCCGCAAGAAGGGCAAGCCAAGAGTCCAGTTGGTCGCCGACCCGAACGCCAGGGTCTTGACGGGAATCAGTCCTTGATCGTGGTAGAGCGCCAGCACCCAATCGAATTCGCCGCTGCGGGCGCGGGCGAAGAGCGAGTCGGGGCTCAAAGGACCGTGGACATCCAGACCCCGCCGCCGGCCTTCCTCGATCGCCGGCGCGACGATCACCCCGTCTTCTCTTCCGAGAAGACCACCTTCGCCGGCATGGGGGTTTATCCCCGCGACTGCGATCCTCCCGCCAGCGTGACGCCCGAGACACTCGAGGGCCTCGAGGATCATCTCGGTCTCGAGGTTCCGCAGGGCCTCGACCAGCGGCAGGTGAGTGGTGAGAAGCGCCACCTGAAGATCTGCGGCGAGAAAGGTCATCAAGTAGTCGGAGCCGTATCGCTCGAGCCCGCAAGCTTCGGCGATGTAGTCCGTATGGCCACGAAATCCGGGCAGTACGTGCCGGGCGATCGATTCCTTGCTCACCGGGCCGGTCACCAACGCTTGGACACTCCCGGCTCGGGCCAGTTCGATACCGGTATCGAGACACGCCACAGCCCCGGCTGCATCGGCCTTTTGTGACTCGCCGGGTTCGACACGACGTTCGACACCCAGACGTTCCAGAACGGCGGGCCCGCCGGGCCGGATGGCGGCGAAGTCCCCTTCCCCGACGATCAACCCATCACGCCAGGAAGTCGCCCGACCGCTGCGCTCGAGACCGGGCGCAGCCGCATCGAGTGCGGCGGCCTCGCCGATCAGCAGAAGTCTGAGGTCAAGAGGGGGCGCAGCCAGAAGATCGAGTAACAACTCGGGACCGACACCGGCCGAGTCACCCTGGGTGATGGCCAGGAGCGGCGAAACAGCCTGGACGCTCAAAGTCGACGCCGGCTAACTCGGGTTCGAATCGGCCTTCGCCCGGCGCTTCTGGCGCTTGAGCTCCTCCTCCTTGAACATGTAGCGGATGCTGTCTTTCCGCAGCAGGAGGTTCGGCTCGTGATGGCGGTTGAGCTTGATCGCGTTCTTGTCGTACCACTCGATCCAGCCACGCAGCTCGGTGTCATCGACCAACACGAGGACCATCGGTGTGCGTGCCGCCATTTGCTTGAGGTAGTAGAACTCCTCGGCGTTGGTCTGTTCAGGAGGCGCCTGCTTGCGGCGCACGGCCCGCGAAGAGCTGTCTTTTCGCATCTCGTTCAGGTCCGGACGGATCAGCTTTCGGTTCGACATGGTTTCCTCGCCGACTGGGCCGCTAAGCCCGGGCTTTCCTCTTGGGCGGCTGTTTGTACTGGTCATCCTCGTAGGCCAGGCAGCACAGCAATCTGCCGCACTGCCCCGAGATCTTGGATGGGTTGAGACTCAGATTCTGCCGCTTCGCCATCTGGATCGAGATTGGGCGGAAGTCCTTGAGCCAGGTCGAACAGCAGAGAGACTTGCCACAGATTCCGATACCGCCGATGAGGCCCGCCTCGTCGCGTGACCCAACCTGGACCATCCGCACACGCGCCGAAAAGCGTCGCGACAGGTCGCCGACCAGCTTGCGAAAATCCACTCTGCCGTTGGCGGTGAAGTAGAAGACCGCGGACTCCCCATCGAGCGCAAAATCCACTCGCGAAACCTTCAGCTCCAGGCCCAGTTCGCGCGCCCGCTCGCGGCAGAAGCGTCGCCCCGACTCCTCGTTCATCTGCTGCCTGTCGAGCAACTCGGTGTCGCCGTCCGTCGCCGAGCGGACGATGCGGCTGGCACTTGATTTCTGACACGGCTTGAACACCGGCATCGGCGACTTCTCGACCTGGCCATAGGCGGGACCATCTTCCATCTCGACAATGACTCGATCGCCGCGACCAAAGATCTTGCCGCCTGTGGTGCACAGGGTCAGATTGGTTTCCTCGCGAAAGCGCACACCGACGAAGTTGTCCTCTATTGCGGTGGACATCCCCTTAAAGGAACAACCTTGACAACCTGACATGGTTAGAAGCTCTCTCTATTCGAAGGACATTGCGGCCTTGTGCTCTATACCAGCACACCTTTGCGGGCATCGGCCTCGCAAAGCGACTGAGCATCTGGGCGCAATCAGTGAAATCATTATGGCAACTCTTACTTTTTGCGTCAACGGGACGCTTCTCCAGCCGCACCTTCGATCGCCATCAGAACGCGCCGCCCGATATCCGATCTAAACGTTTTGCCGGACCAGCGTATTTCCTCGGCAGCCTGATAGGCCTGCTGGAGCGCACCTCGCAAGTCCGGGGCTGTCGCACAAACGTTCAGAACCCGACCCCCGGCGGTCGTCAACCGTCCCTCCTCGAGCCGCGTGCCGCCGTGAAACACCTCGACGCCCTCCCGGGATGACGCCGTTGCGATCCCCTCGATCGGTTCCCCCAGAACCGGCGAGCCCGGGTAACCCTGCGCCGCCAAAACGATACAGGCGGCCGCCGCTTTCTGGAAATCCAGCCGTTGTTTCTCGAAGCGTCCGGTGGCTCCGCTCGCCAGTACCGGCAACAGGTCTTCATCCATCCGCATCATCAAAGGTTGCGCCTCGGGATCGCCCAACCGAACGTTGAACTCCAGGACCCGCAAGCCGTCGGGTGTCAGGATGATCCCGGCGTACAGAAAGCCACGGAACGGGTTGCCGTGGGCAGCCATCCCTGCAACCACGGGCTGCATGACGTCGTCGAGGATCTTCTTTGCATCTCCGCGAGCCAAGACCCCCGCCGGACTGTGGGCACCCATCCCACCGGTATTGGGGCCCTGGTCGTCGTCCCCGATCCTCTTGTAGTCCTTGCTGGTCGCGAGCGGAAGAAAACGCTGCCCGTCGACGACCGCCATGAGCGACACTTCTTCGCCTTCGAGAAACTCCTCCACCACCAAACGGGCACCGGCGTCACCAAAGCGACGCTCGGAGAAAAACACGTCGAATGCCTCCGACAACTCCTCATCGTTGCGCGGGATCACCACACCTTTGCCAGCCGCCAGACCATCGGCCTTAAGCACGACCGGGAACCCGAATCTCTTCGCCGCCTTCGAGGCCTGGTCGGCGTCGAGCACCACCTCGAACTCAGCTGTCGGGATCCCATGCTCCTTCATGAAGCGTTTGGCGAAGACCTTGCTCCCCTCGAGACGCGCAGCCTCCCGCGACGGCCCGAAGAGAGCCAACCCCCGATTTGCGAATTCGTCCGCGATCCCCAGAGTGAGCGGCAACTCGGGGCCGACGACCGTCAGATCGATCTTGAGATCGGCTGCAAAGTCGGCAAGCTTTTGGATCTCGTCGGCGGCGATCGGCACCAGATCCGCAACGGATTCGATACCCGGGTTGCCCGGGGCGCAGAACAGATCTCCGAGCTCGGGACTCTGCGCGAGCTTCCAGCACAACGCATGCTCGCGCCCGCCGCTGCCAACCACCAGTACTCTCATCTAGTTTTGTCCCCTTGTGAAGGCCGTAGTCGGTTGCATCGCTGGGTGAAAGCACTTCCCATCGACCCGGAAACACCTGCCCCTCAGCGAGTCTCTTGGTCCATTCTATGTCGGCGTTCGACCGTAGGTCTCAAACGCGCCGTGCCCCGGACAGAGGTGTCCCCTGGAAAGGGCAGCCGAGCGCCGCACCGAATGTGAAGATTGAGAAGAAACACAGGTACCGACGTGCTTTTCCACCCCTGGCACCGCCGTTGCTCTACCCGTTCTGTGGGCCAGACGCCCGAACGGAGGTGCGATGATGAAAAAGAAGAACCCAGTCCTTTTGACACTGCCGCTCTTGGCGCTACTTGCTGCGCCGCCCGCCTGGGCCGACAACCAGGGGTCCTCCCGCGGCCACTGGGGCGAGACTCAGGCATGGCGACTTCAGGTCGGCGTACTCGAGCCGCGAGGCGAGTCCTCGTACTGGGATGACCTGAGTTTTGACTTCACCGGCGACGCCGACAACTTCGACGATGCTCTGGTGGGGCTAGAGTACACACGTTATGTCAGCGATCGTCTCGGCGTCGTCGCATCAGCCAGCGCGTTTGAAGGCACCAGCGAACTCTCCTATCGCGACTACGTGGACGAGTTCGGCAATGACATCTATCACTCGACCGACCTCGACATGGCGACCTTCAACCTCGGGCTGCTGGTGCACCTGACGAGGCGAGACAGAGCGATCGTGCCCTACCTGGGCGCCGGCGGTGGCCTCTACTCGTGGAGATTGACGGAGCACGGTGACTTCATAGACTTCTCGCTTGCCACCCCAGAGGTCTTCTTCGACATCTTCGAAGATGATGGGACGTCGCTCGGTTACTACCTCCAGGCCGGTCTCGAGGTACCGGTTGCACGGAGCGTCTCGGTCTTTGCCGAAGGGCGCTGGCAGCGCGCCGACGCCAAGCTCGAAGGAGACTTCGCGGGGCTCGGCGACCTCGATCTCTCGGGACGGACACTCTCGGCGGGACTCACCTGGAGTTTCTAAGGGCCCGGCGGCTCTGAGCTGTCGTGGGGCCTCGGCCACGGACCGGGCTGCTTTGAACGCCAGGCTCCAACGTTGCTTCGCGACTGGTCGCCGGAGACGCACGTGACACGCCGCTTGCCGGCCTGAGTGGAGGCTCCACCAGGGACGTCTGACTGAGCGCATGGCAGAGCCTTCGAAGACCGGGATGATCCAGCGCGAGGGAAGCCGAGGCGCGAGCCTCCAGGTCACCGGAGTCCGAGAAGAGCCGTGCCCTGAGGAGACTCCGCCAGGCCGGCACCGGGCGGGGTATCCGTCTCAAGCTCACTCAGCCTGGAGCGGATCCGAGAACCGAGCGTCGGTGATAAAGGAGCGGTCGGTGAGGCTTTTGAGGAACTCGACGAGGTCGCGTATTTCGCTCTCACTGATCTCAAAACCGGTGACGAGCGGGCTTTTGTAGTGGTTGCCGCGGCCCGGCTCCCGTCCCCCTGCGGCATAGGTTTCGATCACCTCCTCGAGCGTTGTGGCGCTGCCGTCGTGGAGGTAGGGTGCGGTGAGCTCGATGTTTCGCAGGGTCGGCGCCTTGAAACGACCCATGTCTTCCGGACGGCGAGTGTGCTCGAAGAGCCCCCGGTTCGGCTCCGGATAGGCGCCTTCTCCATCGAGATCGAACAGTCCCGTGTTGTGAAACTCGATCGGCAGTTTCTCGCCACCCCGGAAGACCACGGTCCCCGAAAAGTTGAAGCCGCTATGACACTCGGCGCACCGAGTGCGCTGTGAGAAAAACAGCTCCATCCCGCGTTCGGCGCTCAGGGAGAGAGCGTCTTTCTCATCGAAAAAGACCCGCCGGTCGTAGGCGGAGTTTCCCGACAGAAGCGTCCGCTCGAAGGCTGCGATCGCCCGAACCACGTGCTCGAAACGAATCGACCTGGGGACTGGAAACGCTTGTGAGAAAAGCGTCCGGTATTCGGGGTCCGCCGCGAGCCGTTCGAGGATCTCTCGCTTGCGACCCGCGAGGCCAAGCTCGACCGGATGCTCGTTCAACATCGGTACCAGAGCCTGGTCCTCGAGGCTCGAGAGCTTTGGATCCGCCCAGGCAAAGGCACGGTTGTACGCCACATTGGTGAGGCTCATCGCGTTTCGTGGGTGCTTCTCTCCGGTCGAGCCCTCGGCCACCACCCGGCCGTCGGAAAACGCGTACTTCTGTCGATGACAACTGGCGCAGGAGAACGTCTCGTTACCCGACAGCCTGCGATCGTAGAAGAGATGGCGCCCCAGCTCGACCTTGGCCGCATTCATCGAGTTCCCGGACGGCAGCAACGGCATCGGGAAACCCGCCGGCAGCCGCCATCGATAGGGTTCTGATCCAGTGCCCGCAGCCGTCTCCATCGTCTGAACGCTCGCGGGCTCCTCAAGCTCGGACCGCCCCCCTGGGACACAGCCGGCCAGAAGAAGCGAGATGCCAATCGGCACAACGAATTTGACGCGTAAGATCAAAGGGACGTCGTTCACCCTCGAACAAGAACGGGGCTTGCCGTGGCAAGCCCCGCCGCAGAGTTTCTTGGAAACCGCTGACTGCCGAATTTCGAAGAGAGCTACCAGGTACGTCCGCTACCGACCATCGCCGTCTGCACAGCCAGTTGAGTGCGTTCGGCCACCCAAGCGGCAAAGTCTTCGACCATCTGATCCCCGGCCGTCGCCCGTTTCTCGTCGACCCACTTCTGCATCGCTTCCAGCAGCTCGTCGGCACGAGCTCGATCGGCGCGAAACAAGTGCATGTAGGCATCTTTCGCCTCGTCCAACCGGCCGAGCCCCAGGTACGCCTCCGCGCGGTACTCGATTGCTTCGGCGTAACGAGGCTCGATTGCGAGTCCCTGGTCGTACGCTTTGATCGATCCCGCGTAATCACCGAGCCTTCGTAGCGCGTAACCCAAGCTGCTGTAGGCCTGGTACATCCGCGAGTCCATCTTGATCGCCTCGCGCTGGGACCGGGCCGCCTTTTCGAACTCCTTCCCGGCCTTCTTGAGGTACTTCTCGGCCTTCTCGGGTTCCTTGGTGGCCTTCTCTTCCAGCTCCCAAGCCTTGTCGCGCAGCTTCAACCCGCGCTCGTAGTGGTCGCGCGCGGTCAATTCCATAACCGGCGGAGGCGGGGTCGGCGAAGGCGAACTGCCGCCGCCGGAGCCCAAAAGGCTCGACGGAATGGCCAAAAGGGCAATGGCGGAGAGAACCGTGGCGCTCGAGAATGTCTGTCTGCTGATCCTCATTTTGTAGATCCTCCTTCTCGGCATTCGATCCTACAGTACGATCCTCCTTGCCCAGAGGTTTTACCTTTCACATGACACCCAAGCGCTTTCGACGCCTACGTCAAGTACTCGGTCGCCGTCAACCCGACCTGACGGTTCTGCTCGAGAACGTCCACAAGCCCCATAACTTCGCCGCCGTTTTGCGGACTGCCGACGCCGTAGGTCTCTTCGAGGCCCACGCGGTGATCTACGAGACCAAACTGCGAACGTCTCTCGTCAGCGCCGGCGGCAGCGACAAGTGGATCGACGTCAAGCTCCACAACGACATCGGACAAGCGATCGATCACCTTCGCGACCGCGGGTTTGTTCTACTCGGTGCCCACCCGGGAGCCAGGGCTATCGACTACCGTCAAGTCGACTTCACCCAGCCAACGGCTCTTCTTCTCGGACAAGAGAAAGACGGTCTAACGCCGGCCGCGCGTGAGGCCGTCGATGACTTGATCTCGATCCCGATGACAGGCTTTGTCGATTCGCTCAACGTGTCGGTCGCTGCGGCGGTGCTCCTCTTCGAGGCCCATCGCCAACGCTCAGCGGCCGGGATGTTCGAAAACTCGCGCCTCGCTCCGGAGATCTACGACCAAACCCTCTTCGAATGGGCGCAGCCTCGGCTCGCTGACTACTGCCGGCGCCACGACCTTCCCTACCCGGCCCTCGACGAAAACGGCCAGCCCATCGATCCGCCGCCCTAGGGACAAGTAGCGGTCGAGCTCTGTCTCGACCACCTTCCGATGGTTCGGTCGACACGGGGGTCGACCGCTACAACTACTGCGAAGACGATCCGGTCGACACGGGGGTCGACCGCTACAACCACCGCGAAGATGGTTCGGTCGACACGGGGGTCGACCGCTACAACCACCGCGAAGATGGTTCGGTCGACACGGGGGTCGACCGCTACAACTACCGC
>JAOTZA010000456.1 GCA_029861655.1 Acidobacteriota bacterium
ATACTGCGGGAGTGCCGGTGATCACACCCGCAGACGGAAGGGGGAAGAGCTTTGGTGGAGAGTGACCGCAGCCCCAGGACAGGCGGTGCGCGTCTCGCTGTGCTACTGAGGCTTCTCCATGGCTTCTTCGGTGCAGCCGCACCCTTGAGAAGCGTGTCCTCGAGGAAAGAACCTGCACGTGTCCGATCTTGAGCTTGGCACGATACTCATGGGCCTGGTTGGTGGCCTGGCGTTGTTTCTCTTCGGCATGGAGATGATGACCGACTCCCTCAAGCTGCTGGCCGGCGACCGCCTGAAGGAGTTGCTGGCCAGGATGACCAGCAACCGTTTCAAGGGCGTCCTCACCGGAGCGACGATCACCGCCTCGATCCAGTCCTCGTCGGTCACCACCGTTCTCGTCGTTGGCTTCATCAGCGCCGGGCTCTTGTCGCTGCAGCAGTCGATTCCCATCATCATGGGGGCGGAAATTGGCACCACGATCACCGCCCAGATCATCGCCTTCAAGGTCACCGGCTACGCGCTGATCCTGGTCGCGGTCGGGTTTGCCATGTCGTTCGTGCGCACCTCGGCGAAGGTGAAGGGCTACGGATCCATGCTGATGGGCCTGGGGCTCATCTTCTTCGGAATGGAGCTGATGAAGAACGCCACTAGCCCATTGCGTGACTTCGAGCCCTTCATCGACACGATGCAGGATCTGAGAAACCCGCTCTTGGCGGTGCTTTTCAGTGCCCTCTTCACAGCGCTGATCCAGAGCTCGTCGGCAACGACCGGCATCATCATCGTGCTTGCCAGTCAGGGTTTCCTGACACTCGATACCGGCATAGCGTTGGTCTTCGGCGCCAACATCGGCACCTCCATCACCGCCTTCCTGGCTTCGATCGGCAAGCCGCGCGAAGCCCTTCGTGCGGCAGTGGTCCACATCATGTTCAACATCTCGGGCGTGCTGCTTTGGCTCGGTTTCATCGACGAACTCGCGACCTTCGTCCGCTGGTTCTCGCCGGTGAGCGAGGGCCTGTCCGAGATCGAGGCTCTCAAGGCCGACACGCCGCGCCAGATCGCAAACGCCCACACCACGTTCAACACTGCCAACACGCTGCTGTTCATCGGCTTCACGCCGGTGATCGCCCGATTCGTGGAGCGAATCGTGCCGGACCGCAAGATGGCGGATGAGGAGGAGGTGTTGGACCGGACCTACCTCGACGACATTCTGGTGCACACGCCGGCACTGGCGCTAGATCTGGTGCGGATCGAGCTGGCGCGCATCGGCGCCGCCACCCTGCGCATGGTGCGGGGCGCCATCGACCCGGTCATCACGGGCACCGAGCAGGAGCTGCAGGAGCTGCAGGAGATGGACGAGGAGGTGGACCGGCTGCACGGTGCCCTGGTCACCTATCTCGGCCGGCTGTCAGTGGAGAACCTGACAGAGGCGCAGAGCCACCTCCTCTCCGAGTACCTGGGCGCCGCCAATTACTTCGAGAACATTGGCGACATGATTGAGACCAATCTGGTTGATGCGGGCCGGGTCCGTCTAGAGAGCAACGTCGAGATCAGTCCCTCGACCCGCGAGGTGCTACGAGCGCTTCACGAGAAGGTGCAGTGGGCAGTGGAGCAATCGACCGAGGCGGTGGCCTCGGGGAACGCCGCAATCGCCAAGGACGTGATCGACGCCAAGGCGGAGATCAACCGTCTCACCGAGGAGGCCGAAGCCCATTTGACGGAGCGCCTGGGCGCTCCGGCCCCGCAGCGACTGGCTGCCTTCCGCATCGAGACCGAGCTGGTCGAGGCTCTCAAGCGGATCTACTACTTCGCCAAGCGGATCGCCAGGCTGGTGGCGGAGGAGACCGAGCTGTATTCGCGCCAAACCCACGGCGGAGGAATGACCGCGCCGGAGCGGCGCTGAGAGAAAGAACCGATGCCTGACAAACCGAAGCCGATTCTGGTGGCTGTCGACTTCTCGCCGTTCTCCGAACAGGCGCTGCTCTGGGCCGCGCGGACAGCCCGCAGTTTTGGAGCCCCGCTCGTTGTGCTGTATGTCGTCCACGACCCTTCCTCGGCGCCGGGCTACGACAAGCTCGAGAGGTCGGGCAAGAAGCACCTCAGGCGCAGCGAGGAGGCGGCCTCCGAGATGATGGAGGACTTCTTGGAGCAGATGTC
>JAOTZA010000149.1 GCA_029861655.1 Acidobacteriota bacterium
GTGCGGTGCTGACAGATCCTGTTGCACGAGCGTCCGTTCGGCGCCGTCACCATCCAGACGAAATCCCCCGACCTTCTGGCTCTGATAGTCGAGCGAGTAGTAGCCCGGGGGCGCAAAGACTCTTAGTTTGCGCACTTTTTCCGCTGAGACTCGCGATGCGGTCAGGTTGGCGACACAACCCGAGGCCAGTTCCAGGCGCACGCTCGCGATGTCTGTTTTTTCGCTCAGAACCCGGACACCGACCGCATGGATGCTCTTGACTTCGCTCGGATCCAGGGCATGGAGTATCTGGAGATCGTGGATCATCAGATCCAGCACGACATCGATGTCGAGGCTGCGCGGAGAAAACACGCCCATTCGATGGACTTCGACAAAACCGGGCTCGAGGCCGAGACCCAGAAGCGCCTGCACCGCGGGGTTGAAGTACTCCACATGCCCCACCGCCAGCACTCGATTCCCCGCCGCGGCGATCAGTGCTTCCGCCTCGCGGTCATCGATCGCAATCGGCTTCTCCACCAGGACATGAACTCCTCGCTCGAGCAGATTGCAGCCGATCTCGCAATGGTCGACGGTCGGCACCGCCACCACCGCGGCCTCGATATCCCCAGCCAGGGCATCGAAACTGTCCGCGATGGCGCAGCCATGGCGAGCGGCGATCTCCTCCGACCGCTCGCCTGACAGGTCATAGATCCCGACGAGCTCCGCCTCGGGAAGAGCGCTCAGGATCCGGACATGGTGCTGCCCGAGGGCACCGGTGCCGATGACACCGACTCGAGTCGCCAACGCCTACTCTCCTCCGCGGCCACCCCGTCGACCGGGGAGTCTGGTGATCACACCCCGTTCCGAGGAACGGATAAAGGCAATCAGATCGGCAACTTCTGCGGAGTCGCCAGCTTCGGTCTCGATCCTATCGAGTGCCTGCCCGGTGTTGAGCCCGCCACGCAGCAAGATCCTCGCTGCGGCGTCTAGCCGGGCGATCGACTCTTCGCTCACTCCGGCGCGTTGCAGACCGATCGTGTTGAGACCCAGGCACACCGGCTTGATGCCGACGGTCTTCATAAACGGAAGTGCATCCTTGGTGATCACCGAGTAACCGCCGATGTATGCGCGTCGACCGACCCGGCAGAATTGATGAACCGCAGTGAAGGCACCGACCGTCGCGCCATCGCCGACTTCGACATGCCCGGCCAAAGTTCCGGCATTTGCAAAAACCGTATGGTCACCCACGTTGCAATCATGTGCCACGTGCGAGTAGGCCATGAACAGATTGCCGTCGCCGATTGTGGTCTTACCCCCACCGAGCCCCGTACCCCTGTGAACGGTGCAGAACTCACGGAAGTGATTCCGATCACCAACCTCGAGTACGGTTTCCTCTCCGCCGTACTTGAGATCTTGAGGGTCGAATCCGATGCAGGCGTTGCCATAGACCTTGTTTTCCGCACCCATTCGTGTCGACCGAGCAATCTGTGCGCCGGCACCGATCTCCGTATCGCGACCGACCTCCACATCGGGACCGATAAACGCATGGGGGCCGACGACTACACCGTCAGACAGCCGCGCCGAGGGATCAACAACGGCGGTTGCGTGTACGACGCCAGCCATCCCTACCGATCCACCATCGCGGACAGCAGAACGGCTTCCGCTGCCAGCTCTCCATCGACAACGGCTCGGCCGCTGAACTTGCAGAAACTGCGCCGCAACCGGATGATCTCGACTTCGAAAAAGACCTGATCACCCGGCATCACCGGCCGGCGAAAGCGGGCGTTTTCTACACCGGTCAAATAGATGAGCTGTGAGTCGCGATCTGGCCGGTCATGGATGAGCAAGATCCCCGCCGCCTGAGCCATTCCCTCGACCAGCAACACGCCCGGCATCACCGGGTGGCCCGGAAAGTGGCCGCCAAAGAACGGCTCGTTGATCGAGACGTTCTTCGAAGCGCGGATCCGTACACCGGGCTCCATTTCGTGGACACGATCCATCAGCAGAAACGGATAGCGGTGCGGCAGGATCGAGAGGATCCAGCCGATCCCCCGCTCTTGGACTTTCTCGCTCAATGTCTTCCTTCCCGGTCCGTCCGACTACCTTCGATCTTCTTCGAGTCCTGGGAGAGTTGTTCGGATGGACCGACTGCGCAACGGCCCGCAAGCCTTATCGAAGCGGCAATTCTGGCCTATCTGAACCTGGTTGTCGACCTAACCCGCTCTTGCGAGCGATACAGGCACAACGCGTGGAGGTCCTCCTCACAACGGCACCGTGGATCGCGGGTTCTTCTCAACCTCCGCTCTGCGTGGCCCCGTCCAGCCTGGCGATGACCTGATCGGTGATATCTATCTCCTCGTCGGCAAAGATCAACCCGCTTTCGAACTTGCGGAAGATCAGCGCGAAGGCCCCCTCTCGGCCGACTTCGTTGATGATCGGAAACACCCTCTGCTGGATTTCACTAAACGTCGAGCGCTGGGCCTGTTCGAGTTCGCGCTGGCTGTCGGTGCCAAATCTCGAGATCTCGACCTTCTTGTCCTCGATCTCCTGACGCAGTGCGCTCATCTTCTCCTCAGCGAGAGTCAGCTCACCCTCCTTGAGTTGGGCCTCGAGTGCCGCACCTTCGGCGGTGAGAGCATCGAACCGGGCCTTCTTCTCGGCTTGCATCACCTCGAGCGAGCTGAGCGCCGCGCGTCCGGTTTCGGATGCCTCCATCAACCGACCAATATCGATGACACCGACTCTCCCTTGGGGCTGGACCACCAACTGCGCGGCGTCGACCGGCGCCGCCTCCTCGGCGTAGACCGCCGCAACACCCCCAACCAGGCCGGAAATGAGGAACAAAGCAAGAGAAGTGAGCGAAACACGAGAGCGAACAGACATGACAGAGATCTCCTTGTTGTTTGTGTCGGTGACTCGTCTCCGAGTCAGGTAAACGGGGCGTGCTGGCTGTGGGGGCTAGCCTGACCTTCTCACCAGCGTTCGTCGCGAGAGGTCGGAAATGCTTGGAGATACAAGGCTTGCGACCGAGACCAAGGCAAGCGTACCTGACGTACGGTGAGGCGGTCGACGGGAGCGTAACGCAGTAGATTCAGGCACTTGCGACCTCGCAGTAGAAGGTTGGTGAGAAGGTCAGGCTAGAACGTCGTTCCGACGCTGAACTGGAAGGTATCGAACCGATCGTCGTCGAGAGCATCGAGGTTCTGCGCCCAGATAAACCGCAGCGGGGCGCCAAAGATCGGCACCAACACCCGCAGCTCGAGACCCGCGGAGTAGCGCAAGGAATCGATGCTGGGCGACTGCTCATCCACGAACACGCTGCCGGCGTCGGCAAAGGCCACGAGACGAAACGGGCCGCCAAAGAGAACCTGAAACTCCAGGTTGAGCTGGAAGAAGGAGTCTCCGCCCAGCGGGAAGCCTGTCTCGTCTGTCACGGTCCTTCCCTGCTCATCCCGCACCCAGATCGACCTAAATCGAAAACCGCGCATGGAGTTCTCGCCACCCAGGTAGAAACGGTCCAGAAAAAACAGCTCGCGGCCGCCAAAGGGCTCGATCAGCCCGGCCTCGACATTGAAAGCCGTCAGCGTGCTCACCTGTGGGCCCTTGGTCAACGGCTTGAATAGACTGAAGGAAGCTCGAGGTCTCACATACCAAGTGTCGCCGCCCAACACACCACCCGTGTACTCCACGCTCGCCGAATGCTGTCTCCCTTGGGTCGGCTGAAGGCGGCTGTCGCGACGATCGAAACCGTATGCCAAGCGCAGTGACGAGACTTGACGGCTCACATCCTGGTCGATGAGGGAGCCGTCGAGCGCCAGCAGCTGTCTCTGATCCGCTGAGTCGAAAAAACTGTAGGACAGGGACAGGTTGCTGAAAAGCCCGAGGCGCCTCCCATAGGTGAGGGTGGCACCTGTCGTATCCTGCAGAATCCGCTGACCGTCCAGAAGATCGTAATCGAGCTTGCGGCTAAAGACCTGGATCGCCGCATTTTGCGGCCGGTCCAGAAACCAGGGAATCGAGTAGGAGAGATCAAAGACATCCTGGCGTTTACCCGACTGTAGTGAAACGCCCAAGGTCTCACCGCGACCGAGAAAGTTGCGGGATCGAAACTGAAACTGGCCGAAGAAGCCGTCCACTTCACTAAAACCGGCACCAAACTGCATCTCGGTTCGATCGCCCTCGTCTCCTTTGATTGTCAGATCGACGGTCTTGTTCTCGTTGTCGAAGTCGAATGCCACCGGGTCGGTCTCATCGACCTTGAAGAACTCGAGCTGGCGCACGCGGAGTAGGCTGTTGCGCAGCGCACCGGAGTTGAGCACCATCCCTTCCTGAATGGCAAGCTCACGCCGGATCACTTTGTCGCGTGTCGAACGGTTACCCTGGAAGTCGATTCGACCGATCGAGTACTGATCCCCTTCTTCGACGATCACCTTCACGTCGGCCACCTGGGCATCTCTCTCAATGACTTCCGACTGCACTTGCGCAAAAAGATGCCCGGTGTTTTGGTACACCTCGTTGATCGTCTCGATCCCCTTGTCGATCGTGTCGGACCGCAGCCAACCGCCTGAGGGCTTTTCGAATTGCGCCAGCAGCAATTCGTCGGAGAATGTTTCGTTCCCCTCGACCATGATCTCGCCCAGAGTCCAGCGCCCCCCCTCCTCCACCGGCACGGTGACAAACAGACGGCGGCGCTGTTCTTCCGGGCTGGCCGCGCCCGGCTTTGTCGCACGGACATCGGTTTTCGGCTCACCCAGAACCACGTTCTTGTAGCCCGCCTTGTGGTAGATCTCCCGGATCTTGTCCAGGTCCTCATCCAGAGTCGCAGGATTGAATACGTCCTTTTTGGTCACCTTGGCAAGAAGTCCAGATTCCTTGGTCTTCTTCATTGACCACTTGAGCCGGCGGTCGCCAAAAACCGTGTTGCCTTCGAAATCGATCTCGGCGATCCGGACTTTGTCTCCCTCATCGATCGAGAAAGTCACGGTGCGTTCGCTGGGCGAGGGAGCATCGATCTGGTACCTCGCCTGTGCAAGGCGAAAGCCCTTTTCCCGGTAAAGCGCCTCGATGGAACGCTTCAGACGTCGGAGATCGCCGAGGTTTAGCGCGTCACCCTCACGTACCTGCAGACGATCCTCGGCAATCCGATCGACGATGTCGCCGCGGCTAACTCTCTTGAGACCAACGTACTCGATCGAGCGCAGCAACGGCCTCTGGGTGACACGGATCACCAGCTTGACTCCGCCCGCCATGCTCGAGGCCTCGATCGAGATATCGTCGATCAGCTCACGCTCCCACAACCTGTGCAGATTGTCGTTGAGCGTGGCTGGCTCATAGGGCTCTCCCTGCTTGACCCCAAGGTAGAACTCCAGAGTCTCGGCGGCCAGGCCCCCCAGGCCCTCGAATTCAATCGCTTGAACCGGCTGCCCGACCAGACTCTGCCCCTGGGCCGGGGCGATTGAGACCACGACCAGAGCGACCGCGGCGGTCGCAAAACGAGCCAAACAGGTTCTGAGGGCTTTGAGTCTCATTCCGTTTTCGGGCCGAAAAGCCATCGGTGTCGTGTCGTCCTGACGCCCCCTTGCCAGCTGGCACGGCCGAGCGGCACGAAAAACGACCTCGGCCCGAGGGTGGTGCAAGATCCGTGCTACGCGAGCGGCTCCGCCACCGGCTGCCTGGGCTCCGTCATGCCGTGGGAGAAATCGAACTCCCCGTTGTCCACCGTAACTCGGAATGTTCCGACCGAACCCTCTGGAACCATGAGCAGAATCTCTGAAATCCGGTCTTGAACGTGTCGTTGAAGTGCACGCCTGAGAGGTCTGGCACCGGTCGAGGGGTCGATTCCCGCTTTCTCTAGAAGCAGCGTTTTGGCGTCGGCATCGAGCTCGACGGCAAGACCGCGCTCGCCCAAAGTCTCGTTCACCTCCTTGACCAGAATATCGACGATCTTTGCCAGTACCTCTGGACCAAGAGGATTGAAGACGATCAACTCATCCACCCGGTTGATGAACTCGGGGCTGAAGGTGCGCCGAAGCTCCGCCAGAATCTCTTGCTGTACCTGCTCGAAATCCTGCTCGTCGTCTGCGGAAAAACCCATCCCACCGCCCTTGACCACCAACTTGCTACCAAGGTTCGAGGTCATCATGACGATCGTGTTCTTGAAGTCCACCTGATTGCCGTAGGCGTCGGTGAGCACTCCGTCCTCGAGAATCTGCAGCAGCAGGTTGGCGAGATCGGGATGAGCCTTTTCGATCTCATCAAAGAGAACCACCGAGTACGGTTGTCGACGAATTCGCTCCGTCAACTGTCCGCCCTCGTCATGCCCGACATACCCGGGCGGTGACCCGATCATCTTGGAGACAGCATGCCTCTCCATGTACTCGCTCATGTCGAAGCGCACCAAAGCTTGCTGGCTTCCGAACAAGAACTCGGCGAGCCGACGTGCGGTCTCGGTCTTCCCCACCCCGGAGGGTCCGAGAAAGATAAACGACCCAGCCGGTCGCTGCGGGTTGGAGACACCCAACCGAGAACGCCTGATGGCGCGACTGATCGACTCCAACGCATGATCCTGACCGACGACCCAACGAGCCAAGGTCTCTTCCATCCGCAGTAGCTTCTCCGCCTCATCGCTGCGCAAACTGGCTACCGGAATGCCGGTCCACGACGAGATCACGTCTTCGATGTCGCGCGGCGTGACCGAAAGCACTCCGGCCTCTTCGGCTACTTCTCGCACTCGCTCCAGATCGTGACGGAGGTCGATCTCCTTTTCACGCAGGTACACGGCGCGCTCAAAATCCTTGGCCGAGACCGCGGTTTTCATCTCCGTGACGACATCCGCAATCTCTTCCTCGAGACGCCTCAAGTTCTGCGTATCGCGCACCCGTCTCAGTTTGACTTTGGCTCCGGCCTCGTCGATCACGTCGATCGCCTTGTCGGGCTGCTGACGGTCGGGGATATAACGACCGGACTGATAGATCGCCGCCCGCAGGGCACCGGCGTCGTAGCTCACCTTGTGAAAGGCCTCGTATCGCTCCTTGACACCCTCCAGTATCTCGAGCGTCTCGGCCGATGTCGGCGGCTCCACCTGAATCGACTGGAAGCGGCGTAGCAGCGAACGGTCCTTCTCGATGTACTTGCGGTATTCCTTGAGGGTCGTGGCCCCGATACAGGAGACTTCGCCCCGGGACAGCGCCGGCTTGAGAATGTTGGCCGCGTCGAGCGAGCCCTCGGCCGACCCGGCTCCGATCAGCGAATGGATCTCATCGACAAAGACGATGACGTCGCGGTTTTCCTTGAGCTCTTTCAGAATCCCCTTGAGCCGCTCCTCGAACTGACCCCGGTATTTGGTCCCTGCCACGATCAGTGAAAGGTCGATCGCCACGAGTCGCTTCTGGGCGAGAAGAATCGGCACCTTGGAGGCTACGATCCGCTGCGCCAGTCCCTCGACGATCGCGGTCTTGCCAACACCGGGCTCGCCCAGCAAGATGGGGTTGTTCTTGGTACGCCGCGAGAGGATCTGGATGATCCGTTCCACCTCCTCGTCGCGGCCGATGAGCGGATCGAAAACCGCCTGCTCGGCCAACAAGGTGAGGTCGCGGCTGTACTCCGAAAGAAACGGCAATTCGCGTTTCTGCTGACTCGCCTCCCGCTCCTTGTTGATCGACGCGACCTCGTCTCTTACGCCGGCCAGATCGAACCCATGTTGCGACAGAACCCGTCGAGCCACGCACACTTCTACCCGTAGGATGCCGATCAGCAAATGCTCGGATCCCACGGTCGAGTGCAGCATGCTCTCGGCTTCGTGAGCCGCGTAGGCGAGGATCTTCTTGGACTCCTCGGAGAGCGGCAGTTCGGCGGTCGATGAAATGCGCTCGACAAAGATGCGCTCACCCTCGACCTCGCGTCGCAAGTCTTCGGCACGGACATCGAACCGTTGCAAGAGCTCGCCTACGGTCTCTTCACCCTCGCGCAAGATTCCCAGCAGGATGTGCTCTGACTCGATAACCCGGCTACCCAGCTTGCTCGCTTCATAGCGAGCAAAGAACAGCGCTCGCC
>JAOTZA010000458.1 GCA_029861655.1 Acidobacteriota bacterium
GTTCCTCGACCGCCCGGCGACCGGCTTCTCCGCGACGCCGCCTGTCGGCCGGATCGGCCAGCAGCCGGTGAAGTCCGTCCGCCAAATCTGTGGGTGAGTTCGGTTCCACCAGCAAACCGCCTCCCGTTGCTTCGATCATCTCGGGAAAGGATCCATGACGTGGTTGGACGACCGGGACACCGTGGGCGAGCGCCTCGAGCACAAAAAGACCCTTGGGCTCGCGATAGACCGTTGGAACCGAGAGGATGTCCAGTGATTCCAGAAAGCGCACTTTTTGGTCGAGATCGAGCTCGCCCACGTATTCGACGCGGTCGCCGAGTCCCCAGTCCGCGACGCGTGCCAGTTGCTCGTCGAGATATGCGCGGTCCTTTGGCCCGAGATAGCCGGCGATCCGGAGTCGCGCAGCGGCACCCTCCGGGAAATCCTGCAACTTATAGAAGGCCTCGAGCAGGACATGGAGCCCCTTTTCGGGGCAGACTCTCGCCAGATAGCCGATGGTGAGCGGGTCGCTATCTTTTCGTTTGCCGGACCGATCGGTGGCGGCGGGGAGATGGATCCCAAGTGGTACGACCTTCAGTTTCTCCTCGTCGATCGCCAGCAACTCTTGCATGTGGCGCGCATAGTAACGGCTTGGGACGATAAAAGCGTCGGCCTCACCGGCGCGCGCACGCATCTCCGCGACAACTGCCGCGCGAGCCGGCTCGGGTAGCTCGTCGACAAAGAGGTCCTCGCCCTGAAGAGCCACAACGACCGGGACACGGAGATCCTGTTTCAGACGGCGCACCAGCCCGAGAAGCATCGAGTTGGTGATCTGCACCAACTCGGGTCTGTAGACGTCGCGAAGCCATGCGACAAGTCGTTCGAGCTCTTTTCTTTGTGGCCCATCCTCGCCCTGGAGAACCGATAGCGCGAGACCACCCAGCTCCTGGGCGTCGGTAGAGGCGCCGAGCCGCGAAATCCACCTGAGAAGTCGCGGTCCGTCGAGCAACCGGTCAAAAAAGCGTGGAGTCCGGCGGAAGAACGCGCTCTTGCCTTGAAGATACACATTGACCGCGCCATAGAAGACCTCGCGCTGGCTGACGTTCTCCTCGTCGGTCCGCATGGGCGTATAGGTCGGCAGCAGGGCCACATCGTGGCCCTGCCGCTGCAGAGCCGCGGCCAGCGTGTTGTCATGGAGGCAGCTGCCGCAATACATCCCTCCGGCACCGGCGGCGATGTAGGCGATTCTCACGACAGGGATCTTTCCGGTTGTCTGGTTGCGACCTCGTCGAGCGCCGCGATCAGCGGTCCGGTGGGTTCGCGATAGACGTTTCCGACCAGCATGTTGATGAGATCGCGACGCAAGTTCGGCCGCTCTTTCAGAAAGGCATGGAAACTGAATTCAGGATCGTAAAAAGCGTAGACCAGCTTGCGTAGGGCCTCCGTACCTTCGCGGTAGCGGCCCTCGAAGATCCCGAGCCGGCCGGCGGGCAGGTCCGCCTCCGGCGACGACGACATCGTAGCTGTCGGAAGAAAAGCCAACTGTCATCAGCTCAGATTCTACAGCCGGTAGTCGAGAGCCAGTGACACCGAAAATGGCGCTCCCGGGATCACGGAGAAAGAGCCGAACCCGCGGGTGTCGTACTCCTCATCGGTCAGATTCTTTAGGTTGAGATTGAGGCGCCAGTCGCCGAGAGTCAACGAAGCCGCGGCGTCGAGCAGCGCATAGCTGTCGATGTTGAAGGCATTGTCTTCGGCGATAAACTGATCATCGACAACACGAACTCCTCCGGCCACGGTCCAGCGGCCATCGAAACGCTTGCTCAACCAGGTGTTGAGCACGTGTTCCGGCGCGAAGGGAGAGGTGTTGCCGGAGTGGTCGATGATCTGGACGCCGGCAGGAGGAAAGAACAACAGCTCGCGAAAGCGGGTCAACTCAGAGTCGGTGTAGGCGTAGGCCAGGCTCCCCCTCAAGCCACTGCCAAAGTCACAATGAACCTCGGCCTCGAACCCGCGCGCTGTTTGGTCGCCCACCTGTTGGGTGAACCCGGTCTCGTCGGGGATCGGAATGTTGTCGCGTTCGATCTCGAAGACCGCGAAGGTGCTGGTGGCTCGGCCGCCGGCAAACGCCTTGCGGATCCCGAGCTCGATCTGCCGGCTCTTCTCC
>JAOTZA010000457.1 GCA_029861655.1 Acidobacteriota bacterium
GCGCGACGTATGGAGAGCCCGAACGGCTGCCGATCGACGAGACCACCCCACAATCCCCCACCAATCCCTACGGAGAGACCAAGTTGGCGCTCGAGCGCCTGCTTTTCTGGGGGCACAAGACAATGGACTTCAAGCCCGTGTTCTTGCGATACTTCAACGCCGCCGGAGCCAGTCTCGGTCTCGGCGAGGACCACCACCCCGAAACTCACTTGATCCCTTTGGTACTCCAGGTCGCTCTCGGCGAGCGTGAGCAGATAGAAGTGTTTGGCGACGACTACGACACCGCCGACGGTACTTGTGTGCGCGACTATGTCCACGTGGTGGACCTCGCCCGGGCACACCTTCTAGCGCTCTCAGCAGGTGTGATCGGTGCGTTCAACCTGGGCACTGGTGTGGGTTATTCGGTGCGTCAGATTATCGACGTCGCGGCGGAGGTGACCGGCAGACCCATTGCTTCCGCCATCACGCCAAGGCGCCAGGGTGACCCGCCGATCCTGGTCGCAAACGCAGACAAGGCGGCGAAGACATTGAACTGGCAGCCCCAGTCCTCCGACCTGCGGACCATCATCGCCGACGCCTGGGACTGGCACCGACGTTATCCGAAGGGGTACAAGAGCCCGGGCGGCGAAGGGTGGCGTGTGACCGCGGACCAACAGAAACCGGAAACCAGATGACCGCGATTCTCGGACTTTCCGCCTTCTACCACGACTCGGCCGCCGCTCTGATCGTCGACGGCCGGATTGTCGGCGCCGCCCAGGAAGAACGTTTCACCCGCAAGAAACACGACTACGACTTCCCGCAAAACGCCATCGACTACTGCCTCGAGGAGGCGGGGATGACGGCGGCCGATCTCGATCACGTGGCCTTTTACGATAAGCCGCTCACCAAATTCGAACGGTTGCTGGAGACCTATGTCGCCTATGCTCCGGCTGGGTTTCGCTCGTTTCGCAAGGCGATGCCGCTGTGGCTGAAACAGAAGCTCTGGCTGCCGAGACAAATGGACAAGGGCCTGGGGAAACAATTCAAGGGACGGTACGTCTTTACCGAACATCACGAATCCCACGCGGCGAGCGCCTTCTACCCGTCGCCTTACGAGAGTGCCGCCATCCTGACTATGGACGGTGTCGGCGAGTGGGCCACCGCAAGCTACGGAGCCGGCCGCGGGAACGAGATCGAGCTTACCCACGAACTCAGGTTTCCACACTCGCTGGGGTTGCTCTACTCGGCTTTTACCTACTTCACCGGCTTTCGGGTCAACAGCGGCGAGTACAAGCTCATGGGGCTGGCGCCCTACGGCGAGCCGGTCTATCGCGATGAGATCCTCGAGCATCTCCTCGATCTCAAGGAAGACGGCTCCTTCCGGATGGACATGTCCTACTTCAACTACTGCCAGGGCCTGACGATGACTTCCAGGCGATTCGACGACCTGTTTGGAGGTCCGCCCAGAAGGCCCGAATCGGAGCTCACCCAGCGCGAGATGGACCTTGCCGCCTCGGTGCAGGCCGTCACCGAAGAAGTGGTTCTGAGGGTGGCGCGTCACCTTCACCAAGAGACCGGCGAGAAGAACCTGGTGATGGCGGGTGGTGTGGCGCTCAACTGCGTCGCCAACGGTAGGATCTTACGTGAAGGCCCGTTCGAATCAATCTGGATTCAGCCCGCCGCCGGCGATGCAGGCGGCGCGCTGGGCGCCGCGCTTTTTGTGTGGCACCAGCTTCTCGAGAACCCCCGCGCGGCGGTTCGACCCGACTCTCAACGCGTCCCCTACCTGGGCCCCGGCTTCTCGGACGATCAGATCGGCGAGCGTCTCGACTCCGCCGGCGCCGTCTACCATCGGTTCAAAGACCGCGATGAGCTCCATGACCGCGTAGCGCGCTTGATGGCCGACGAGAAGGTGGTGGGTTGGTTTGCCGGCCGTATGGAGTTCGGCCCTCGCGCTCTCGGGGCACGTTCCATCATCGGCGACGCCCGCAGCCGCGAGATGCAGCGAGTGATGAACGTCAAGATCAAGTTCCGCGAGTCCTTTCGGCCGTTCGCGCCGATCATCCTCGCCGAGCACAACCATGAGTTCTTCGAATTCGAGCCGGGTCAAGAGAGTCCCTACATGCTCCTGGTAGCCGACGTTCGCTCCGACAAGCGACTGACGGTC
>JAOTZA010000150.1 GCA_029861655.1 Acidobacteriota bacterium
GGCTGATGGAGAGGGCAGGCCCATAGCCGGTGCCACGATCACGGTTTCGGAGAGGAGCTCTTCTTACTTCAATTCGTTTGCGGCGAGTACGACGCAGAGGGCCTTCGGGCGCGGAGAAACGGATGGCGATGGTTTCTACTTGATAAGAGGCATAGATTCCAAGTCGGAACAAATGGTGGTATCGGCCTACCATCGAGGTTTCGCTCCGCTCGAAGAGACGGTCGAGATGCGACCGGGAACCAACCGGCTCGACCTCGTGCTCGGCCAAGGGGTGACCCTCTCAGGAGTGGTCGTGACCGAAACGGGAGAACCGGTCGGAGGCGCGCAGATCGAGCTGAGCACGATTTCGACATCGATGGGTCACACGATGAGTCAGGGCCAGCAACCCGTCGAAAGCGGTCTTGACGGGTCCTTTCGACTCGGCGGTCTCACCGCCGGTTCCCATCGGGTGCAGGCCAGAAAATCGGGCTTTGCCGAAAGCGCGCCACAGACCGTGGCAGCGGACGGGGGCCACGAGATTCGAGTGACCCTGACCCTGAGGCGCGGGGGAACGATCCGAGGTCGCATTCTGGGCCTCGAGCCGGACCAGCTCGACCAATTCGAGCTCATGGCCGCCGGTGAGGAGCAAATGGCCATGGGTGTGATCGGCCAGGACGCCGAGTACCGGGTTTCGAACGTCGGGTTCTCCGAAGGGCGGGTGATCGCGTCCAGCCAGAGCAGCGGCCGGATGGTCAGCGAAGCGTTTTCACTCGATCCGCGAGGCGGTGAGACGTGGGTGGATCTGGAGTTCGGCGATGGCGCGCGCCTGGGTGGGACGGTTCTGCGAAACGGTGAGCCCTGGCCCCAGGTCCAGGTTCTCGCCCAAAGCGACAACGAGAATTTCGGCTCTTCGACCACCGATGCCGGCGGCCGCTTTCGGATCGAGGACCTGAAGGACGGTCTGTATCAGGTGATGGTGCTGGCGATGGGCACGACGAGTCACAGCGAGGCCGTCCGCGTAGCCGGCGACATTGAGATCCAGATCGACATCGCAACCGGCAGAGTCTCCGGCCGGGTGGTGGCGGAGGAAGATCGTCGGCCGGTCGCGGGCGCCGTCGTGATGGCGGCGGTCGATGGTGACCTGCCGACGGCATTCTTAGGCCAACGAACGATGACCTCTACTACTGGAGATTTCGAGATCGAAGTTCCGGTGGGAGTCCGCGTGTCGCTGCGCGCCCAGGCGCCCGGATTCGCCGAAGGATCGATCGAGCTGGACACGAGCGCGGGCAGTGAAATCTCGGGTGTCGAGTTGGTGTTGGCCGGGGGAGACGAGCTCGAGTTGAACGTCAGGTTGTGGACCGGCGCCAGCCCAGCGCTCTTGAGCGTGGCGCTGGTCGATGCTTCGGGGAATCGTGTGCTGGCGGACGCCTTGACGGGGCACCCACCGGGGAGGTTTCGACTCTCCTCTGCGCCGCCGGGCAGCTGGACATTGTTGCTCGCGGCGGACCAAGCGGCGGTGACATCGCAGACCGTGACGATTCCCGGATCACCCGTCGAGGTCGTTCTGCAGCAGGGAGCCACGGTTCAGGTCCAGATATCAGACTCGATCGAAGCCGGAGATGCCAAGTTTCGACTGCTTGCCTCGAATGGCGCCGTTTTGGTATTTCCCGCGTTTGGCGCGGTGCTGACGGAGATTCCTTTCGTGGCGTCGGCGGGCATGATCCCCTTTGTTCCCGCCGGTGACTGGGTGGTCGAGCTCATCGGTTCTTCAGGCGGACTGCGCCGCCAGGCGGTGACCGCGATCGTGGGCGAGACGGTGAGCGTGACGTTCGAGTAGTCGGAGGATCGGGTTCTAACCCGAGTCCGCCGACGGTCCGGAATTCTGGGTCAGCTCCTCCGCAGCGCCGAAGTCGACATGTCGCCGTTGCAGCCAGCGGACGCCGCACAGATCCACCAACCCGCGCCAGGCGCGGTTGCCGATGCCGTATTTGGATTCGCCTCCGAGGCGGGGTCGATGCCTCACCGGCACCTGGGTGACACTACCGCCGGCCATGCGCAAGAGAGTCGGCAGAAATCGGTGCATGCTGGAGAAGACCGGCACCCGGTAGAGCAGGTCGGAGCGCACGACCCGCAGCGAGCAGCCGACATCCTCGATCGAGTCGCCGGTCACTCGGTTGCGGATTCCGTTGGCGATGCGGGAGGAGACCCGGCGCACCCAAGAGTCCTGCCGCTCCTGGCGGATTCCACAAACCACGTCGTAGCTAGAGGCCAACTCGACCATTCTTGGGATGTCCTTGGGGTCGTTTTGGAGGTCGGCGTCTAGAGTAATCACCGTCTCGCCGCGGACGGCGCGGAACCCGGCGGCGAGAGCACCCGATTGGCCCTGCTGCGGATCGAGGTGGAGGAGCCGGATCCGGGAGTCTTGCGCCGCCATCTTCTTTGCGATGTCGAGACTCGCGTCGGTCGAAGAGTCGTCGACCAGAAGCAGCTCGAAGGGCTCTTCGAGTGACTGCATCACCGGGAGAAGCTCGGTGAGCAGCGGTTCGAGGTTGTCTGCTTCGTTGAAGAATGGGATGACGACCGAAAACATGTCGCGGGAAAGATTATCGCGAATCGGTGAAGACGCTTATGGGAACCGAACGGGCCTGCCGTTGTCTAAGGGAGTACCACGCGAGGAGAGAAACCATGACTCGAAGCCCCCGATCACAGCTTCCGAACCCGCCAGCAGCTGAATCCGACGAGTTCCTGATCTTTGCTCGCGAAGAGATCGAAGATCGCAAGCGGTTTCGCTGGGCGCTTGTGGTCGCGGCGTTTGTACATGTCGGCCTCTTCCTGGTGACTCTTCCGGAGCTGGCCGCCGAGATCCGCGAGCCGGAGCCTCAGAAGGTCTTTGTGGTCACACCCGTACGCTTCAGGTTGCCGCCGCCCGAGCCGCAACGCGACATCCCGCCCCAGCGTGCGCAGCGTATTCCCGTTCCCGACCCGACGCCGGACGACCCCGAACCGTTGGTCACTGAGCCCCAGATCGAGATGACGCTGGATGCGATCGACACCGGGATCATCGGCATCCCCGAAGCCCCACCGCCGTTCGAGCTCTCGGGGCCGATTCGGGTCCGAGGGAACGTGCGAGCACCGGTGAAGATCTTCGCCCCGCCCCCGGTCTATACCGAGCATGCCCGAAGGGCCCGAGTCAATGGGTTGGTGATCGTCGAGGCCGTCATCGACCAGACCGGTTCGGTTACCAACGTCAACGTGCTCAAGGGTCTTCCCCTTGGGCTCGATCGCGCTGCGGTCGATGCGATCCGGGAGTGGACGTTCGAGCCGGCGACGCTCAACGGCAAACCGGTCTCGGTGCTCTACAACCTGACGGTCAATTTCCAGCTGCAATAGGCGCTTGGCGCTACACTAGAGAGCGTGGCGGGTGGCTTGTTCCCGCTCGAAAGGAGTCCAGTATGTCGACTTTTGTTCTGATGACTCGACTGCGCTCGGAGGATCTCGAGAACGCGGACAAACGAACCGAATCGGGGCAGGAGTGGCTGGAGAGGGTCAAGAGAGCGTGTCCAGAGGTGAAGTGGATCGCTCACTATGCTCTTCTCGGGCCGTACGACTTCATGAACATCTATGAAGCGCCTGATGTCGAGACGGCGCACAAGGTGTCGCTGATCTCGCGAGCCGAAGGGGCTCTGACCGCCGAGAGTTGGGAGGCGCTACCGTACGAGCGCTATCTGACCCTGCTTTCGGACGTCAGCTCCTAGCGCTCGCCGGAGCGTTCCGAGGCATCGGTACGGCGGTCCTCGAGGATGCGCCGATCGCGGTCCTTGCGGCGATTGGACTCGCCGCTGTAGCGCCAGCCGTCGGCCGCAAAGCGGTCTCGACCGCGCCGTCTCTCGAGACGACGCTCGGCACCAATCCGCCGCTCCGGATGGCTGGGTGAAGTGACCGCTTTCTCTTTCAGGCGCGCCAGTATACCGCGACTCAAGCTTCGCTAGTCCGGCGGCACCGCAGCGGCGGGTTGGGGTGGAGTGCCCCCATCTACGACGACCTTCCAGGAGCCATCGTCGTGCCTCTTCCAGATCGACACATAGGTGCCGGTCGAGAGCTTCTGCGCGCCGTCTTCGCCGCGGGTGCTGAGCTTGTAGTCGCCGATCGTGTAGGCCAGGTCTCCCGAGGCTGAGATTTCGACCGAGTGAGGCTTCCAGCTGAGAACGGTTGTTCTTTCCTCGGCGAAGAAGCCCGCCCATGCCGCGACGATGGCCTCTCGACCTTGCGTCACACCGCCTCCCAGAAACGTCGCGTCTTTATCGATCAGTGACGCAAAGAGCTCTCGGTCCCGCGTTTCGACCGCCTGGTTGAATCTCTCGTCGGCACGCAGCACCTCCGATCCGTCGCCAGGACCGTTCTGGGCCGCGAGTGCGAACGGGAGTACAGCCGCGATCAGGTACAAGAGCGTCGGCAAACTCGATCTGCGAAGTTGCATGGTGTTCCTTTCTTTCGAGTCAGTCCAAATAGCCCAGAGCCTTGAGTCTCTGCTCGATTTCTTCTCGACTTCGAGCAGCCAGCGGTTTCGTGTCGCCGGTGTTCCGGGAGCCATAACTGTCGATCTCTCGGACGGGGTGCAAGGAGACAAACGCAGCGTCCATCATCTCGGTCACGACCCTTCCATCCATCTGCCGTGAGACAGGCAATCCCATTAAATGAAGGATGGTGGGTGCGATATCGAGCACTGAGACGTTGTCCAGCCGGGTCGGGCGGATGTTCTTGCCGGAGATGATGACGATGCCATCGGGGGCGCTGGGGTGACTGCCCGAGAGCGGTGTCTCGCCGGTGGCTTCCATCCCGTGGTCGCTGACCACAAAGACCGTTGTGTCGTCGTCAATGAGGTCGAGGAGTTCGCCGATCACCGAGTCGACCAACATGGTGTAGTTGTCGAGGAGAGGGCCAAAACGTGCCTGATCCTCCGGGTTCACCTGTTCGAAGTGTTCGGGCTCCACGAACTGCCAGAACAGGTGAGAGATGATATCGAGTCCCCGCAGGTAGACCGTTGAGAAACCGGGTTGGAAGCGCTGCATGAGCAACATCTCGCTCTCGTAGGCGTTAGCGTCGCGGTGGTAGATCCACTTGAAGTTCGAGAGTGGCTCATCGCTTTGGTAGGGACCGTTGAGGGTCTCGAACTCGGCCTCCGTGAGGCTCGCGAATCGGTCAACCTCTTCCCGGTCCATCTTGTCGCCAAGGCTCTTGAGAAGCGGCCGGATCTCTTCGTAGAGCTCTTGCGGGTAGGTGAGCGCTCCCGGCGTGACCTCGATCGATTGCGCATGGGCCTCCGGGGTCACCGAGACGTACTCGGAGACGAGATAGCCGTTGACTTTCTCGGCAGGCCACGTGGCCCACCAGCTGTTGACCCCCACGGTGAATCCCGCCTCGCCAAGGATGTTCCAGAGTGTCTTTTCGCGGCGCAAGTCGCTCGTCACCGGAAGGGTCTCGATCAAGCCCAGCTTGTTGGCGAAAGCGATGGCGAGCCGCACGCCGGTAAAGCGCGGATAGCTCGCCTCGACGGTGCTGAACAGGTAGCTCGGGTTGAGACCGGGGATCTTGGTGACGACATAGTCTCGGATGCCGTGTTTCTGCGGCGTCATCCCGGTCGCAATCGATGTCCAGATCAGCGGCGATTCGGTGGGCTCGAAGGTGGAGAGGGGGCCGGAAGCTCCGTTTTCGACCAGGCGTTCGAGCGTTGGTAATCGCCCGGCGCGGAGCAATGGGTCGAGCGTCTTCCAGGTGGCGCCGTCCACCGCTAGGAGCAGAACCTTTGTTCCGGTCCTCTCGACCCGAAAGGACTCGGCGGGCGGATCTGCGGCGGCGGCTGAGATGCCCAGGGCATATCGGAAGCTCACCAGCCACCCACCGACGAGCACCAAGAGGCCGAGGAGTATCACCCAGCGGTACCTGGTGAGCCGAGCGCGTAGTTTTCGATGGAGGCGATAGACGAGCCATCCACCGACAATTGCAACTGCGGCCAATGCCGTCAGTTTCGCCAGCGCCAGCGGCGCGAAAAAAGAGCCCCCACCATCGATGGCGATCTGATAACGCCACCACGAACCGAGGTAGACGAAGATACCGAAGCCCACGAAGCCCGCTACGGTAAGCGACGGAATGTCGGCCTGCTTCCAGCGTCTTCCGAACTTGCCGGGCCAGAGAAACCGGAGTCCGACCGCGATGCCGGTGCCCAGAGCCAGCGACGCCAGGCCGTAAACGACCGAAAGGTAGAGAGTGACGACCAGCAGGTCGGGAAGCGTCCGGAGCGGTCGGTTGAGCTGCGTGATCCACAGGCTGAGCGCCAGGCTCACGAGAAGCCCGCAGCCCAGGCAGGCGGCGATCGCCGTCTTCAAAACGGAAGATGTTTGGGGGATTCCGGGGTGGGCGTCCGACATGGGGCGGCTCCATCCTATTGCGTCGTCTCGATGGACGCACGGCGAATAAGAGTCCGTGTTCGCGCCGCCGATCGGGAGCTTTGGCGCTCGATTCTCCGAGGTGTCTCGTCGACCCAGCTGGGGCTCGACTTTGCCTTCGATATATTCGTCTCCATGGGCACCGTGCTCTTGGGGCTGCAAATGCTCCGACACCCGCGGTTTGCGAGTTGGTTCTTTGGCGTTTGGATGAGTCTCACGGTGCTGCCGGTCTGGCGTTTCCGGCGCTGGACCGCTCGAGAAGGCGGGTCATGAGAGGAGGCAGGATCCTGCAGCTCGCTTTGCCTGTGGTGTGGCTGGCGCTCACGGCGACTGCGGTTGCCGCCTCGGGAGCGTCGGCAATCGAGGCGTTGGTCGCCGAGGGTGAGTTCGCGAAGGCACTTGAGCGGTTGGAGACGGCGACATCGATTCCCGATCCCGAGAAGGCTGTTCTCCTGGCGAGGATTCATCTTGGGCTGGGTGACTGGGGGCGATCGCTCAAGGAGGCAGAGCGTGCGGCAAAGCTTGGTCCCGAGAGCGCTGCCGCGCATCTTGTCCACGCCCAGGCACTGAGCACAAAGATGGGCGAGGTCAGTCCGATGCGGGCGATGATGTCCATCGGACCTTACAAGCGCGCCCTGGCCCGGGCCCTCGAGCTCGACCCGGACAACGTCGATGTACGCACCGAGGAAATCGGCTATCTCACCTACGCGCCGGGGATTGCCGGTGGGGACAAGCAGAAGGCGCAGAAACGGATCGACGACCTCAAGACGATCGACCTACGCCAGGCGATGCAGATGCAGGCGGGTCTCTCGAGGGAGGTGGGAGACGATAACGGATCGATCGAGGCGCGACGAGCCTTGCTCGAGCACGACCCCGACGACAAACAAGCAGCGCTCGATCTGGCGCTAGCGCTGATTCGCGCCGAGCGCTTCGAAGAGTCCGACCCGATTCTCCTTGGTCTCGAGTTGAGCGACGATCAGAAGATGTCACTGTCGGCGATCTACCAACTCGGCCGCTCGCGGGTGGTCGGTAACTACGACGTCGCGTCGGGTCTGAAGTACTTCGATCGCTACCTGGCCGGAGCCGATCCCCCGACGGGCTTGCCGTCGAAGGCCCACGCCTACTGGCGGCGTGGAGAGGGGCTGGCGCTCGAGGGCGACCTCGACGGGGCCAGGGCATCGCTCGAAGAGGCCCTGCGTCGCGACCCCAATCTCGAGCAAGCCAGAGAGGCGCTGAAAGGGCTCGCTCGCTGAGCCTGCGTTCGGTGGGCCCTCGTCACGCCTGCTCGAACCACGCCCACACCGCCTCGATCCTCTGGCGCTCGGTCTCTCCGAAGGCTCTGGCTCGTTCGATGACTTTCCGACTGAGCGCCGGATCGAAGGCGCCGGGGGCACCGAGATGGCCCCTGTTGCGCCAGCCCTCGGACGCGTTTGCGCCGATCGCGTCGTGGGGCTGTGATGCAAGGGCACGATACACGGAGCGGAAGGGCTCGCCTTGCGACACCCGCGTGTAGAGTGCATCCGTAGCGCCGCTGGCCGGCTGGATGGCCTCCCGGCAGCGCTCGGTGTCGACCTCGAGGCCGGCGACCAC
>JAOTZA010000459.1 GCA_029861655.1 Acidobacteriota bacterium
CTCGTGCGATACGGACGACATACGGGACGATAAATCGAGGGTCTAGACCACAGGACATGCAGCTGCCTCCCGTCCAGCGGCCCACCGTCGACCCCCGCTTTCTGATCGAGGGCTTCGAGCCCGCCTATCTCGCCACCTGGCGCAGGGGCGAGCTCGCCGCCAGGGTCGAGACGGCGCTCGCGGAGCTCGGTGAGTGCCGCGCCTGCCCGCGCGATTGCGCCGTCAACCGGCTCGAGGACAAAACCGCGGCGTGCTTTACCGGCCGTCACGCCGTCGTCTCGAGCGCTTTCCCCCATTTCGGCGAAGAGAGCTGCCTGCGCGGATGGCGCGGCTCGGGAACGATCTTCTTCAGCCTCTGCAACCTGCGATGTGTCTTCTGCCAGAACTGGGACATCTCGCAGCGCCGGTCCGGTCGCGAGATGACTGGCGACGAGATCGCAACGTTGATGCTCGAGCTACAGGACCGGGGCTGCCACAACATCAATTTCGTCACTCCCGAGCACGTCGCGCCGCAAGTAGTCGAGGCAATCGCCGCCGCCGTGTCTCGCGGCCTCAGGATACCGATCGTCTACAACACCTCGGGTTACGATGCTGTTTCTTCGCTTGGACTCCTCGATGGCCTGATCGATATCTACATGCCCGATTTCAAATTCTGGAGCCCAGCGAGCGCCAAGCGATTGGCCAAAGCGAAGGACTATCCAGAGCACGCCCGGCGGGCCATTCGTGAGATGCACCGCCAGGTCGGGCCGCTCCGGTTCGGCCCCAACGGGCTGGCGCGGCGGGGCGTGCTGGTGCGCCACCTGGTGATGCCGGGCCAACTCGACGAGACCGAGGCGATCTTCGCTTGGCTGGCCGAACTCTCTCCCGACACCTATGTCAACGTCATGAGCCAATACCGGCCACAATACGAGGTGGGTCAGATCACCCAGGACGGCCGCTCCCGCTATGCGGAGATCGACCGACGCCCCGATACCGACTTGGGTCGCGCCCGCGCGGCCGCCTTGCGCTCGGGCCTCTGGCGCTTCGACGAACGGGAACATTGAGCCGTTGAATGGCAGGAACGGAAAGAACATGACACGCCGCTTTGGATGGACGACCTGGCTCGGCTGGCTCGGCGTAGCCCTCTTCGTCGCCATCTACGCCGTCGAGCTGCTGCCTCACCACGGACGCCCGGTTACCCTCAAATGGATTCACGATCATCTCGGCCAGGGCGGGCTGATCGCCCTCAACATCCTGATTGTGCTGGCCTTTCTGGCGCTTCTCCCCTACCGCCGCCCAACCAAGGGCGTCTGGAAGGGCAAAGGGACCTTTGTCGCCTTTGTCATCGCCCTGATGACGGAGATGTTCGGTTGGCCGCTGCTGCTGTTTCTCGTCTCACCGCTCTTCGACGTCCCCAACATCGCGCGTCCCTTCTTCGACGCGGTGGGACACTGGCCGGCGCGGGCCGGGACGACGATGAGCTTTGTGGGGCTGGCTCTCGTGGCCGGCGGCTGGCACCAGATCCACCGCGCCGAGGATCTGGTGACGACCGGGCTCTACCGGTTTGTTCGCCACCCGCAGTACACGGGGCTCCTGCTCTTCACCCTCGGCTGGATCCTCCACTGGCCCTCGGTCGTGACGCTGGCGCTATGGCCGCTTCTCGTCGCCGCCTATTTCTGGCTGGCCAAGCAGGAGGAAAAGATGGCGCGCGACGAATTCGGCGCCGAATGGGATGAGTACGCCGCGCGCACCAAGCGCTTCGTGCCGGGCGTCGTCTAGTGAGTGGCTCGCCGCTGTAAGCGGCCCGGTCGGGAGTCTCCGCAGGGCACGGCGCACGCGGCTAGTCGAGGTTACGGGTTTGTCGCAGCCCGGTAAATGAGCCGGCTGGAAACGGCGCGAGCCACTCAGCCTTGGAACGAGTTCGCTCGCGCCTCGTTGTTCGCCCGCGCGGCCCCGCCGCCGACTCCAAAGGGCCTCGAGTGCTCGCGGACTCACAGCGTTCCTGCCGGCTCATTTACCAGGCTACGACAAGCCTCCCTACGAGAGCCGAGAAGGCACGCATCAAGGTTGAGGGCACCGGCGCTACGGAGGCCTCCCGACCAGGCCGCTATTGCGGCTCGTGCACGTGACCGGCGCGAGGGTTGCGCGAGGGGAGACTTAGACAG
>JAOTZA010000151.1 GCA_029861655.1 Acidobacteriota bacterium
GGCGGCTCGACGGCTATATCCGAGCCCGGCGCGTCCACGATCTTCTCGCATCCATTCACGACGTCACCGACGACTCCGCTGTTCCGCCCACATCTCTCCTGCGCGAGTTCATCGGCGGCGGCTCCTACGACATCCACTAGGAACCAAATCGGCGAGGAGCCGCCCGGCTGGGTGCAGCCCGGTCGAACGCCCAGCTGGAAACGGCGCTCGCTACCCAGCCTTGGAGGAGTTTGCTCGCGCCTCGTTGTTCGCCCGCGCGGACCACATAGGGTCTTCACACGCCCCCGTGTGCTCGCGGGCTCACAGCGTTCCTGCCGGCGCGTTCGCCGGGCTGCAAGCACCCAGGAATCGTAAAAGCGAGCGAGCGTGTGTCATCCCGGGTGGAGGCTCCACCAGGGACGTTTGACCGAGCGCACGGCACCGACCCGTGCAGTCCGAGCCCATCCGGCGCGAGGGAAACCGAGGCGCGTGCCTCCAGGTAACCCGGAGTCTGAGTAGCGCGCGCCGTGCCCTGCGGAGACTCCGCCCGAGTGGCAGAGCTCGCGCCGGAGAGGGGACAGTGAGCCCCCCTGGAGGTCTTTTTCGCCGTTTCGTGATAGAAAGTCCTTCGGGGGAGGCTCCCGTACCGCTTGTCCAGTGGGCTCGTTCCACGGCAGACAGGCGGCCCGGCTAGCACAAAACCCCCGAGCCCAAGGCGATCGCAGGCCGTCAACCGCGAACACCACGCAGAGATCCAAGACCCACTTGAACCCGACAAATACCAAGAGACCTCAACGCAAGCGGCGGTCCCGACCGCGCGCCGCCAGCGGCGGGTCGGTGCCACTCCACAAGAGAAGCCGATCGCATTTCCAGCCCAGCGAACGCGACCTCGGGGCCGAGAGCTTCTTCGCGGGCAGGGTTCGGCTGGAAATCGACGGGACCCGATCCAGGGCACTGGCCGAAGACCGTCAAGGTGAAACCCACCGCGTCGGAGTGGACTGGTCGCATGTACCCACTCGCCGCCTTCACACTTTTTGCGAGTGTCCACGCTTCGCGGGAGGGAAACCTTGCCAGCACATCTGGGCAGTGCTTCTGGCTCTCGGCGAGACCGGGCCGGAGAACCAGCCCGATGGCAAGGATCGGCTGAGCGTGAGAAAGGACCGCGCGGCAAGCTGGGAGGATCTCGGCCCTTCCCTCGGCGGCACCGCCACGCAACCGCAACCCAGGGTCTACACATCAGACACCGCACACGCGCCGCCGGCGAGGCGGCGATCGACTCCGGCGGCCAAGAGGTCACGCAAAGGTGTTACCTCATGGCGCTCTCAGCTCGCCGACCTACGCGAGCAGGTTGGCGCCGGACCGGCGTCGTTTATGGCGCCCGCACCACTTTCGCGTACCGGCGTCACTTATCACTTCTTTATCAATCCCACCGTCAGTCAGCGACACGGCGGCTTGGTTCTGGACATTTTCTCCCTCGATCCAGGAGCTTCCGGCAAGAACCAGAAGCTCAAGCGTGCCGGCGTCCTGCCCGAGAAACTCGAACAACTCCTCTTGCCGAATGGTCTGGAAAACGGCCCCTCCTCCGAGAGCAACGGAACGCAGGGGGCGCTGGCGCTCGTTACAGCGCTTTCGGCATCCTCGCCGCGCCGCCAGACGAGCGCTCGTCGGGGCCCGCAGAAGAACCAATCGGGCATCGGACGTTTTCTCCTTCCGCCGCGGCTCTACGGCTCGGTCTTGCCTCACCTGTGCGCCAAGGGGATCTTGGGTTGGTGGGACGGCCGCGCGCAGAGCAGTCTGCATCCACTTTGGTGGGATGCCGGAACCGCTTGGCATCTAGCGCTTCATCTCGAGGTCAACCAATCGGGCACGGCCCGCATTCGTGGCGGTCTCGAGAGGGAGGACGAGGCGGTGGCACTGAGCGAACCGGTGTTGATCCTGTCGCCGGACAGCTCCGCTCTCGAGGCTTCGGCCCCGGCCCTGGTCGTCTTCGCGGAGTCCATCGGCCGTCTCGACGCAGACCATAAACGGGACCTGCCGTGGATCACCCTCCTCCGAAGCTCGGGCGAGATGGTGATCACGAAGAAGGACATCGAAGAGGCTCTCACCGAGCTGCTGGAATTGCCGGCTCTCCCGCGCCTCGAGATTCCAAAAGAACTCGAACTCGCCGAGGAGGGATCGCCACCCCAACCACGGCTCCTCCTCGAGCCGGCTCGCAGTTTCGTGGGGAGCAACCCACCCCTTGTTGCCGAGCTGTCTTTCGATTACGGATCTCTCGTCGTAAATGCCCAGGATTCGCGTTCATCGATCATCGACTGGGAAAAGCGAACCTTGTTGCGGCGCGATCTGGATCGCGAGCACGCCGCCGTTGTCCGGCTTCTGGAGCTGGGTCTTCGCGCCGTCGAAGCGGGCGGAGACGTCCACGCGCTCGAGCTCGACCCCCGAGATCTCCCAGTAATCCTCGAGCCATTACTGCAAGAGGGATGGGCGGTTCAGGTGCAAGGTCGATCGGTCAACCCTCCGAGCCCGCCCTCGTTGCGGGTCGAGAGCGGCATCGACTGGTTCGACGTCAGCGGCGAAATCGACTTCGCCGGCGACAGGCTGGAGCTTTCGCGAATTCTCGATGCCGTCTCACGCGGCGACCACTTTGTCGACCTCGAAGACGGCTCGCGCGGCCTCGTCCCGGTCTCCTGGATGGAAACCTACGGCGAGCTAGCGCAGCTCGCCAAGAGCTCTACCGACGATGGGTTGCGGTTTCTCCCCTCTCAGGCCCTGATAGTCGACGCATTGCTCACCGCCATGCCGCCGGCCGACGTGGACGCCGCCTTTGAAAAACTCCGCGGCAAGCTGTCGTCCTTCGACCGAATCAAGCCAAAGAAGGAGCCCCGGAGTTTTAGCGGCACGCTGCGCTCCTACCAGCAACACGGTCTCGGCTGGCTGACGTTCCTGCGCGAGTTCGGTCTGGGTGGCGTACTCGCGGACGACATGGGGCTGGGTAAGACGGTACAGGTGCTGGCGCTCGTGCAAATGCACCGAACACCATCTAAGACCACCAAGCTGCCCTTCCTGGTGGTGGCTCCACGCAGCGTCGTCTACAACTGGATCGACGAGGCCTCCCACTTCACACCCAAGCTCAAGGTCGTGGAGTACCGCGGCGCCGGTCGCGAAGCCCTACGCGAACGGTTCGACGAGTTCGACATCGTCGTCACGACCTACGGCACGCTGCGAAAGGACGTCAGCGTTCTCGCGCCCGTCGAGTGGGATACCGTCATCCTCGACGAGGCGCAAGCGATCAAGAACCCGGGATCGCAAACCGCCAAGGCAAGCCGCCTGCTCGTCGCGCGACATCGTCTGGCCTTGACGGGTACACCGATCGAGAATCACCTGGGCGAGCTCGGCTCCCTTTTCGAGTTCATCAACCCGGGTCTGCTGGGCCGACTCCCCCGGCTCGAAGCTCTCAATGGCAGCCGGGTGCCGAGCAAACCCGAACTCGAGCACATCGCCGAGGACATGCGGCCGTTCATCCTGCGACGGACCAAGGCGCAGGTTCTGCCCGACCTGCCGCCAAAAACCGAGCAGGTGCTGTTGTGCAACTTGCGCCCTCCACAACGCGAACTCTACGACAAGGTCCGGGCCAGCTATCAGGCGAGCCTTCTGGACCAAGTCGACAAGAAGGGGGTCTCAGGATCGGCTATCCAGGTCCTCGAGGCGCTGCTCAGGCTGCGCCAGATCGCCTGCCATCCAGGGCTGGTCAACGAGGCCTGGGAGGAAGCCGGCAGCGCCAAGCTCGAGGCGCTTTTCGAACAGGTTGCCGAGGTCCTGGACGAAGGACACAAACTCTTGATCTTTTCCCAGTTCACAAAGCTCCTGGCGTACGTACGGCAGCACCTGGACAAGGAAAAAGTGCAGTACGCCTATCTCGATGGCAAAACCCGCAAACGCGGCGAGGTCGTGGAACGGTTCCAGAACGACCCCGACTGCAATCTCTTCCTGGTCAGTCTGAAGGCGGGTGGCACTGGTCTCAACCTGACCGCGGCGGGGTATGTTTTTCTGCTCGATCCCTGGTGGAACCCCGCGGTTGAGGCGCAGGCTATCGACCGCACCCACCGGATCGGTCAGACCCAGCCGGTTTTCGCCTACAAGATGATCGCGAGCGATACGGTGGAAGAGAAAATCCTCGATCTGCAAAGCTCGAAGCGCAAGCTCGCCGATGCCATCCTCGAAGGCGAAGGGCAGTCACTCCGCGACCTGACCGCGGATGACCTGAAGATGTTGCTCAGCTAGCACTCGAGAGCTACAGCGCACTCGCCTCTTCGACGGGCTCGGCCAACTCTTCCAGCAATCTCGCGCCCGTCGTGTGGATCTGGTCCGCGAAGAAGCGACATCGAGGCTCGGCGCGCTCGAGATAGCGCTCCAGAACCTCCTGTCGCTCGGGGTGCTTGCGCGCCTGGTCGAGCAAAATGCGGCAGATCGCCGCTTCGGCCATCAGGGCAGTCAACCGCTCCGCGTGAAGCTGGGCGGGCGCGAAATCGCGCTTTGGGTCCCAATCCTTGAGCATCGCTTTTGTCCGCGCCGCCAGCGGCGTGCCCTGAAGCGAGCGGAACTTCTTGCCTGCCAACCGGGTCATCAGATGCTGCTGTGCCCCAAAGGACAGTGTCTGCACCCTCGCCACCCTGCGTTCGAGCGCGTCACGCCCCGACACCGACCTCCACTGCGCCTGCGCTCGGAGGCGAACAAACGCCTGCGGGTTCTTGAGAATGCCGTTCAAGGTGTCCCGAGTGGCCATCAACGCCTGGATCTGGCTGGTGCCCTCGTAGATCGGCAACACGAGCGAGTCCCGGAGCAATTTCTCGGCCGGATAGTCGATGGTGTACCCATTGCCGCCGTGGATCTGAATACACCTTCTCGCCATCTCGACGGAGCGCTCGGCCGCCAGATACTTGAGCAGGGGCGTTGCCCGCCGCAACCGTCGTTTGTGGGCTTTGATACGCCGCTCGAGCCTCTTGCGCTCGAGTTCGTCGGCCGGCGGGTCGAAAAGCAGCCGCAGCCGTTCCTTGTCCGCGAGCTCCTGGTGGACGGCGCAGTACATGGCGAGCGCTCTCAGACCCTGGATATCCGTACGCATCTCATCGAGATAGTCGGCGATCATCTCGTGGCGATCGATCGTCTTGCCCATCGAGCGGCGCTCGGCGGCGTAGGCGCGCGCCGTTCGGAAAGCCGCCTCGCAGAGACCGATCGACTCGAAGCCGACACTCACCCGCGCCCCGTTCATCAGGGTCAGCATGTGCTTGAAACCTTCGCCGCGCTCACCCACCAGCAAGGCCGGCGTCTTGTCGAAGCTCAGCGAGGCGGTGACCGATGCGTGGTGCCCGAGCTTCTCCTCCAGACGGTCGAGCTTGGCGTGGCGAGTGCGCCCACCGTCGGTGTCGTCGTAGGCCTTGACGAGAAACATCGACAGCCCTTCGAGCCCGGCGAAGGCATCGTCGGCGTCAGTGCGAGCTTCGGTTCGTGCAATCACAAAATGATACTTGCCGTGCCCGGAGGTGACGAAGATCTTCTGTCCTGTGAGAGTCCAGCTGCCATCGGCGCCCTGTTCACCCGACGCTCGCAAGGCCGCCATGTCGCTTCCGGCGTCCGGTTCGGTGATGTCCATGCACCCCCACGCGTCGCCGCGGGCGATCTCTTCGATCTGTTCAGCGAAACGTGTGCGCGTGATCGCCATCTTTTCCCTATCGAACTCGGTCGTCCCCTCGTCGATCGACAGCAGAAGCATCGCCAGCGCCGTACCAGCGTGAAACGAATAGTGCGTCATCACCGCCTGTTCCGCTCGGCCCAGAAGCTCGTTGTGCACGCTGTAGAGAATCACCGGCGCATTGACGCCGCCCAACTCCCGCGGCAGACACATGCCGTGGACATCGAGCTCGCGCATGGTCTCGAAGATGGCGGCGAGGTGCGGCGGGAACTTCGCCTCGCCGTCTTCGAAGATCACTCCCTCCCTATCGATCTCCGCGGCATGGGGCGCCACTTCTTCGGCGACAAACTCGCCGAACATCATCACGATGTCGAGGTAGAATTCGCGCGCCTCCTCGACGCTACGAAAGCCGTCCGGGAGCTTCAGACCCAACTCACAGGCATCGACGATCGGGTCCCAATCGATCCCTTTCTCGAGGTACCAACGTAGATCTTGGTTGTCACTGAAGAAGTTGGCCATATTCTCTGGATTCCTCCGCTCTTGAGACTACCAGTCCACGCATCTCACACAGCCACCCGTTCGGAGGGGCGGCCTCCGGCGAGGTCGCGGTTTCGTGGTCCTATACTGTTTGCATGGACATTCAGCCGGTTTGTCTCACTCGCTCTTTCGTTGTGACTCTTGTCACGGTGGTCGTTCTGACGACTCCGGCGGTCGCTCAGGATCGACTCACGGTGATGTCTGTGGGTCCTCTTCCACGAGCGCTCCAGGCGCCGTCGCACGCCGTGATCGGGGTGGAGTTCGACCGTCCGATCGATCCTTCCTCGATCACCAACAAGACCTTTTGGGCTTTTGGCCGATGGAGCGGCGTAGTACACGGCGATGTGAAAATCCTGGGCGACGGCCGACGAATCCGGCTGACTCCGGACCGGAGATTCTCCGCGGGCGAGGTCGTGACGGTCGTTTTGTCACGAGATCTACGGGCCATAGACGGCACCACCCTTCGCGACTCGGGATTCTCGTATCAATTCTGGACCCGGTCAAAAGGAAACGGTTTCGAGTTCTCGGAGGTCGATCGTTTTTCGACTCGCTCAAACCCCGCTGTCAGCACACGCTCCTATGGTGGGTTTGGTTCCGATTTGAACGACGACGGGTTTCTCGATCTGACCATCGTCAACGAGGACACCGACGATCTGCGGACGTTTCTGAACCGGGCCGACCGCACGGGAACCTTTCACGACTTCCTACGCCCGACCCGGCGCACCGGTAACGTCCCCAGCCCCAGCGAGCCCAGCGATTTCGACCGCGACGGCCGAGTGGATGTCGTGGTTGCCAACACCCAGGACGATTCGGTGTCGGTGTTTCTGGGCAAAGGCGACGGGACCTTTCGCCGCGCTGTCCACTACACGGTGGGCGGTGAGCCAAGGGGAGTCACGGTGCTCGACGCCGATGGCGACGGCGCCATGGACATCGCCGCAACCTCGTTTGTCGCGGGCACGGTGACCGTTTTGTTCAACGACGGCAGTGGCGGCTTCGACCGCACGGATACTTTTGGGACCAGTGCCGGCGAGCGCGCCCTTGCCGCCGCGGACATGAACGGAGACGGGATCCTGGATCTGGTGGTCGGAGCGTTGTCGGCCGAGCGCATCGATGTCTACCTCGGCAACGGCGACGGAACGTTCTCATCGGCCGGCAGCCAACTCGCAGGCGGCCAGGTGTGGATGTTGGTCCTGGGCGACGTCGACGGCGACGGCTCGGAGGATGTCGCGGCGGTCAACGGCCAGTCCAACAACGCCGCGATCCTTTTAGGCGATGGCGGCGGCGGTCTCGCACCGCCCATCACGATCGAGACCGACCCGTTCCCGTTGGCCACCGATCTCGCCGATCTCGACGGCGACGGCGATCTGGATTGGGTGACCTCGAGCTTCTCGGGCGATTGGATCCTGTTCGAGAACGACGGTCGGGGGAACTTCAATCACGAGCGCTCTTTTGACGCCCCCCAGGCGGCCTCGTGCAGCATCCCAATGGATCTCGACAACGATGAGGTGGTCGACCTAGTCCTCATCGACGAGCTCGAGGACGAGATCGTGTTGATGAAGAGCCACGCCGTGCTCTTCGAGTCCGACTTCGAGTCGGGCACGAGCGATGACTGGGCGAAGGCGCCGGGCACGATGGTGGTGCAACCCGGCCTCGGAAGCAGTGATTACGCCCTTGAAGTGACCGTCCGCGAGAAACGCGCCTACGCCCACACCAAGTTCCGGCCCGAAGAGAACAGCCTCGTGGTGAGCTTTGATCTCGACCTCCAGGGCTTCGACCCC
>JAOTZA010000460.1 GCA_029861655.1 Acidobacteriota bacterium
CTACCGCGAGCCTTGCAGTGCGCTCGGTCAAACGTCCCTGATGGAGCCTCCGGCCGGGCCGTAGTCGCGGCTCGATTCAGCGGGTCGCGATCATAGAGTTGCAACCGCCGTATCGACGCCGTTGCGGAAGATGGCGAGCCCTCCTCCTTCCTTGGCGACACCGCCGGTGTACCGGCGGCGCGACCACTGGGGGTGCTGGAAGGGATACAGATAGGCGTCCGGGTGAGGCATCAGCCCGAAGACGCGCCCGCTCGGGTCACAGATTCCGGCAATCGCGTCGGCCGAGCCGTTTGGGTTGTCGGGCCAGGACTGGGTGGGCCGGTCTTCGGCGTCGGCGTAGCGCAGCGGAATCTGCCGGCCGGCGGCCAGTCTCTGAGCGACCGTCTCATCGGCGGCGAGAAACTTGCCTTCGCCATGGCGGCTTGGCAGCTCGAGCCCGGTCAGCCCGCGGGTCCAGACACACGGTGAGGAGGGGTCGACCGCCAGTCGGACCCAGCAGTCCCAGTATCCGAGCCGGTCGTTGGGAGCCAGCGTCGCGCGCGGGGTTCGGTAGTCGCCGTCGAATCCCGGGAGGATCCCGAGGCGAACCATTGTCTGAAAGCCGTTGCAGATGCCGAGGGCCAGCCCCCCCCGATCGACAAAGTGCACCAGCTCGTCATAAATCCGCCAGCGGATGCGGTTGGCGAAGACAAAGCCGGCGCCCAGGTGATCCCCAAAGGCAAAGCCGCCGGGGAAGACCAGGATGTGGAACGCGGAGAGCCGGCTGGGGTCATCCAGAAGATCGAGCAGAGGGACTAGCTCTGGGGACGCACCCGTGAGACGAAAGGCCTCGGCGGTTTCCACTTCGCAGTTGAGTCCAAGCCCTGTCAGTACCAGGACCCTCACTTCTGCCCGTCGTGCGCTGAGCGCCTGTGGTGACAACGAGCGCAGGGCGGTGACGGCGCTGGATTCAGTCATGTGAGAGACCTTGGCGGAAGCGATTGCGAAGGTGAGCGACCTCGAGCTCGACCAACTGGGTGCCTCCTCGAGAGATCTGGAGCGTTGGATCCTCGGTCACGCTCCCGGCCCGGCGGCATGGAACGCCCTCGAAGCCTGCTTCGAAAGCCGCCGTGTCGGCCTCGTCGACCGTGACCAGAAATCGTCCATTGGACTCTGAAAAAAGAGCCGTGTCCGAGGATAGCTCTTCCGCGCCGGGGCAAGCCGCGAGATCGAGGTGCGCGCCGAGGTCTCCCGCGATGGTGGCTCGCGCGATGGCGACGGCCAGACCGCCTTTCGTGGGCGTCGACGCCGAACGGACCCATCCCTTGCGGACGGCGGTTTCGAACGCTCGATAAAGCGCGAGAAAACGCCGGGTGTCGACGCTCGGAGGAGTTCCACCCAAATAGGGCGCCGGCTGTCCGAGCCGCGGCTGCAAGCCATCGTTTTCGGCCAGATAGCGGTAGTACTCGGAGCCTCCGAGGTGATCGCCGCATTCCCCGAGGAGGAAGATCGCGTCGCCGGGGCTTTTGAAGTCGAGGGTTACGGCTTCGCGGACATCGTCAATTTGGCCGAGAGCCGATACCAGAAGCGTGGGCGGGACGCAGATCTTGACTCCGCCCATCGTCGACTCGTTCTTCATTGAGTCTTTGCCCGATATGAGCGGCACCCGATAGGCGCGGCAGGTCTCGTAGAGACCGTGGCAAGCTCGTACCAGCTGGGCGAGCTTGTATTCACCGTCGGGTGTCGACCTCGAGCGCACGGGGTCGGGCCAGCAGAAGTTGTCGAGCGCCGCGATGCGGTCGAGACGAGCGCCGGCGGCCAGTTGACGGCGGACGGCCTCGTCGACCACCGTCGCGGCCATCTCTCTTGTGTCCAGATCCGAGAGGTACGGGTTGACGCCTTCCGAGAGCACCAGGCCGCGGGTCGAGCCATGCCGCACGAGGAAGACGGTTGCCTCGGCCGGCACATCCGCTAGGACTCCCACAAACGGGCGAACCACCGAGAGCCCCTTGACCTCATGATCGTAGTGGCGGGCCTTGGATTCGTTGCTGGCCAGATTGGGTCGCTCGAGCAGGTCGAGGAGGCTGTTGGAGCAGTCGTGGGGTCGCGATACGGGCTCGAGTGCGGCGGCAAGAACCGGGGGTTCCCAGACCGCC
>JAOTZA010000152.1 GCA_029861655.1 Acidobacteriota bacterium
CGCTGCGGTGTTCAGGTCGAAAGGCTGTCGAGCTTCCACGCTGTTCCAGGCGAAGGCGGCGCCCGCAAGAAAACCGGGATAGCTGGCGGGCAAAGTCTGCAAGTGTCCGTTGTCTCCCCAGTCGGCAATCAGAAAGCCGATGGCTCCGGTCTCCATTCCAGCGAGGACGGCGCTGGCCAGGTTGAGCACCGCGTTACGGCCTCGACCCGCCAGGCTGTTCCAGCTGCTGGTACCTGGACAGACATAGAAGTCGAGTCCAGAGTCGGCCAATGTGGCCGTTTCGGTCGCAAACGGGTGGTGCGCTTCGTAGCCCCAATCGAGGGCTATCGCGTCCCTTGGGATGCGCTTGACGAGTTCGGTCATCTCGAGGGCGATGTCCGCCCAGAACTGGACACGCTTCCCGGACTTGCCCACCATCGCGTGCACCGCCCTCAGAAACTCCACGTAGACTCCGGCGCGGCCGCGCCGCGAAACAGTCGCGGCAGAGCGGCCCTTGCCGATGTCGAAAGTCTCATCGAGCCCGACGTTGAAAAGCCGGCTCGAGAAATTTGGCAGCAACTGCCCGTAGAGGTCGGAGAGAAGCTCGAGGCTCTTCGAGTCGGTAGGACAGAGGCTGAAGGGCTCGCGTCGATCGCTGAACGGGTGATCGACCCCGTCGGGACACTCCGCCAGCGCCCGGTAGGGCTCGTGAACGAGCCAGCGGTGAAAATGACCGAGGCTGTTCTGGTTTGGCACCAGGTCGATAAAGCGTTGGCGGCAGAAAGCGTCGAGTGAACGGACCTCTTCGGCGGTCATCGGCGAGGCATCCCGCCAGACAGTTTCGTGCCCTTCGTACGCAAACGTGTGCTCGGTATAGAGCTGCAGCTGGTTGATCTTCCAAGAAGCCAGTAGCTCGACCAGTTTGAAGAGTGTCTCCATGGTCGGCACCCGGTTGCGGCTGATGTCGAGCAGGACGCCGCGATTCGCGAAATCGTGACGGTCTTGAATGTGCACGCCCGGGAGACGAGTCGGTGTCTGCGGGTCATGGCTGCGATGCAGACGCAGCCATTGTTGGAGAGTGATGACACCATAGAAGAGGCCGGCGCCATCGGTAGCGAAGAGCTTGACTCCGCCGGCGTCGATCGAAAGCTGGTACCCCTGCGACGGTACGCTCAGGTTATGGTCGATTCCGAGACGGATGGCACTCGCGTCGCCTGAGGCGCTGGAAGAGCCCCCGGTGCCGCCGACCTCGATCCTCCAGTCGGCGAGGAGCCGAAGAAGTCTGCGAACAGCCGGTTCGGAGCCTGCTTTGGGCCCGCTGTAGCGCAAATCGGCTCGGGGGCCGAGCACGAGGTCGGACTCCGCCTTGTCGAGACGCTTGGGCCGGGGTATGAGAAGGTCGGTGACGGCGCTCAAACGGTCTGTCGGTCTTTTACGCGGACGGAATAGGAGCGGTCGGAAACCGCGGCATCGGCAAGATCGAGAATACCAGCAGTTCGTGAGTCTAGGATGTCTTTTTCCGGTGTCTGAAGAACCGGTTGTAGATGCCCCAAGCGATCAGGAGCGGGCCGGTGTAGAGGGCCGCCGCCGCGGCGAGACCGACGTCGCCGCCCAGATGCATGGCGAGCTGATCGCGAAAAGGGTCGGCTCATATCTCTCCGACGATAACGACAACCGTCCCGAGGTTGGCAAGATTCCAGCGTAGAGTCCGGTTGGTTCCTCCGGTCGGGTTGAGTAGGATCACGGGTGATGGCGGAAAGTCGAGAAGGGCGATCTCACTTGAGCGTCTGGCCCCGGTTGGGTCGCGACTTCGAGCGGTTGCGTACATCCAAGGGCCGGGGTTTTGCTTATGCCCTGTTCGACGCCATCGTCTTCGACAACGGCTTTCAAGCGCTTCTGGCCCACCGCATGAGCCACACGCTGTTGCGCTGGCGGGTTCCTCTGGTCCCGGCGATCTTGCGGCGCTTGATGAACGCCTTTTGCTGTGTTGACATCGCGCCGCGAGCCCGAATCGGCGGCGGCTGTGTGGTGCCGCACGGTCTAGGTTTGGTGGTTGGCAGCTATACGATCATCGGCGAGGATTGCACACTCCTCCACGGGGTCACACTCGGAGAGGCGAAGTTCGACGGAACGGCATGTCCAAGGGTCGGCGATCGGGTCACGATCGGGGCGCGGGCGGCGGTGCTCGGCGAAATCGAAGTGGGCGACGACTCGATTATCGGCGCGGGTGCGGTTGTGCTCGAGAGTGTTCCGGCGGGAGCGGTGGTCGCCGGAGTTCCGGCGCGGGTGGTCGGTCGGCGAGAGTTGTCGAGTTAGCGGCCGCTAGTCGTCACCGGCCGATAGCAGTTCTTTCTCGACCGTATCGAGGTCCGAGTGAAACGACAGACCCATGGCGCGGAAGCTCTCGAGCTCGTGGCGGGCTTCATCGAGTGCACCCGCGAGGTGAAGAAAACGCACCTTGGCGGCTGCGATCGCCGGTCGTTGGTATCCCGAGACGATGTCCGTCGCCCAGGAAAAGGCGCGGTCGATCTCGTCGCGCTCGAAGGCGTCGAACCCGAGCGCTTGCTCCAAAAGCGCCTCTGGGACGGGACGTTCGAGGCGGAACAAGAAGCTAGCCGAAAGCGGCACGTCATAGACCGGGACGAGGTACTCGCGCAGTCTGAAGTGAATCGGATGCACCCAGGCTTCCCAGAAATGGCAGAAGTCCTGTTGCAGCACGAAGCCCCCGGGCCGAACCGCGGAGACAAAGTTCCGGAGGATAGACGCTGCTAACTCCCAACTCTTCATCGCGTCCACCAGAAGAAACTCGATCGGGCCCGAGTCCCAGGTCACCCGGGTCAGGTCGCCGGGCCGGCTGCGGACCCGATCTCGCCACGGTTGGACCCGTTCTTCGAAGACCGGTAGAAAACTGTCGCCGGGTTGCAACCTGCGGTTGAGCTCGGCGCTCGCATAACCGCGCATCCACTCATCCCAGAGGAACGTGTCGTAGGCGTAGATCGACCGTTTGCCGGCCTCGGGCCGGTGATTGCGAGTCAGCCCTCGTGCCAGGCTGACGGTGGTCGAGCCGAGCCAGGCACCCAGATCGACTATCTCGCCGTCGCCTCGGAATAGATGACGGGCGTACCACTCGAAGAAGGCCCGTTCGTGGCTCGATGTCATTCCCTCTACGCGGCGCAGGAGCTCTCGCGGCAGCAACAGCCGGTGGAAGCGGTATGGGTCGCCATCGGGTCCCACTCGGGACACGGTCTGGGCGAATTTGTCGACCGCCAGAAGCGGTACCGCCGCCAGGCTTCCCACGAGCCTCACCGCGCGGGACGAGGTCCGGGTCCAATCAACCATATGCGGACGAGCGTACGGAATGGATCTGGGGCAGGTGCTTCCCGACTGTCGTCCAACTCTCCCCGCCATCGGCCGATCCGTACACGACGCCCGATTCGGTCCCGAAGTAGAGACCCAGGGGATCGCGCCCGTCATGGCAGAAACCCTGTCGAAGCACCGTCTCGAACGCGTGGTCCTGGGGAAGACCGTTTCCGCGTGCCCGCCAGGATCGACCGCGGTCACGAGTTTCGTAGACCCGCAGCTTTCCCTCGGGAGTGACCCGGTCCACGTCGGCGACCAGCGGGATCACAAAGGCCCGGTCGGGATCGGTGGGATCCACCACGATGGGGAAGCCGAAGTCCGCCGGCAGGCCCTCCCTGGTGCCGACGCCGCCGATGTCGGCCCAGGTGCCGCCGGCGTCGTCGGAACGGTAGACTCCGCCGTGAAACTGCATGTAAAAGGTGTCGGTCTCGGTGGGCGACTGCTCGATCTTGTGCACGCAGTGCATGATCGTGTCCGCGCGCGCCTCCTCTGGGAGATAGCGCGGCACCAGCCCGGAGGACTCTCGCGACCAGCTGTTGCCGCCGTCCTCGGTCCGCCAGACGCCGACCGAGGAAATCCCGAGCGTCAGCCGATTGGCGTCACCCGGCCAGGGGCATATCGAGTGCAAGCACAGACCCCCAAAACCGCCCTCCCAGTCGGGGCGGGACGGCTCGTCCCAAAGAGCTCGGTTGAGGGCCCAGGTGCGTCCGTTGTCTTCACTGCGGAAGAGCGCTGCCGGTGCTACCCCGGCCCACAGGACGCCGTCCTCGACTCCCTCTTCGATCACCCAGATGCGATCCACCGAAGCGTCGGTTCCCTCGGGAAACGCGGGGCCCTCCGCCTGCTCCCAGTCACCAACAGGGTCGTCGGCGGTGTACAGGTGTGGGCCGAATTGGCCGTGGGTCACCGAAGCGAAGTAGGTACCGGTTCGCCGGTCACGCATCGCGTACTCGACGACCTGACCCGCGAACTGGCGCGGTGCCACCTCCATGGGGCCTCCGCGGTCTCCCCGCAGGATAAACAGCCCCTTCTTGGTTCCGACGAGAATCTCGGCTTCCGAAGTCGAACCACCTGAGATGGCTTGCATGACATAGACCTCATCTTGGGGGCCGATCGGGTCTTCGAGCCCGGCCCGTTTTGCGTTGACGAAGACATTTACGTGCTCACGGAGGCGACCTCGATCGTCGAGGATCCAGCCTCGCAGTCGTGGCAGCTCCGTCTCGAGCGCGCGTAACAACTCGCGGGTAGTGGATGCCACGATCTCTGTTTTCCGGCGACCACCGGCGCGATCGGCCAGTGGGGCAGTAAGAAAGACCGTTGGCATGGCTGAAGAGCGATGATCGAGGCTCGAAGCGCCAATAGTACAGCAGCGAACAGTTGGGATAGGCTGTCTGCTACATGGAAACTTCCTCACCCTCCGAGCTCGTTCTTCTCGTGGACGATGAGCCCGGCATCCTCACAGCGCTTGCCAACGTGTTGACCGACGAGGGCTACCGGACCGTCTGTACCCAGAGCGGAGAGGAGGCGTTGGAGCTCTATCGCAGCCAGAGCCCGGATGTGGTTTTTCTCGACGTGTGGCTGCCGGACCGCGATGGATTGGAGACCTTGCAGGCGCTTAGGGAGGCAGATCCGGCCGCCGCGGTGGTGATGATGTCAGGCCACGGAACAGTGTCCACCGCGGCCAAGGCGATCAAGATGGGGGCGGTCGACTATCTCGAAAAGCCGCTGTCCTACAACCAGGCGGTCGAAACCGTGCGGACGGCGCTGGACTTTCGGCGCTCGGTTGCCGCCGAACCGGCTCTGAGGCAATCGCTCGAGGTCTCACGGGACCGGCTGCACACCGAACGGAAGTTGCTACCACCGACGGGTGTGCCGCTGCTTCGCGCATCGACCGAACCGCAACGGACCATCGCCGAGAGCACGGTCCTCTACGGACTGGGTCTTCATTCGGGCGGCCGCACCGGGATGGTGCTGCAGCCGCTTCCCGAAGAGACCGGGATTCACTTCGTCACCCTGCCGACCAATACCCACATCCCGGCTTTTGTGGGCAGTGTGGCCGAGACCGACTACGCGACGACTCTGTCGGAAGGCGGAGCAAGCATCAAAACGGTCGAGCATCTGCTTTCGGCGCTCCACGCCCTTGGCATCACAAATCTCTTGATCAAGGTCCACGGCGAGATCCCGGTTCTGGATGGGTCCTCATTTGAATTCTGCCGAACCTTGCACAGGGTCGGGCTCGTCGAGCAAGTCGCTCCGAGACGCGAGATCGTGATCGATCGCAAGTATGAACTCGTCGGCGATGGCGGCAAGCGGCTGACGATCGAGCCTTCCGATGACCTGCGGGTCTCGTATGTGATGCGCTATCCGCCGCCGATCGGCGAACAGCGTTACGACTTCGGTCCGTCGACGCGAGCGAGCTACGAGGCGCAAATCGCTCCGGCGCGAACCTTCGGATTCATGCGCGATCTAAAGATGATGAGTGAGCTGGGGCTGGGCACCGGCGGTCGCCTCGATAACTGCATCCTGGTCGGTGAAGACAACGTGATCAACACCGAGTTGCGGTTTCCCGACGAGTTCGCGCGCCACAAGATCCTCGACATCATCGGTGATCTGTATCTCTTGGGCTTTCCCCTCCGCGCCAAGGTGACCGCGTATCTGACCGGTCACAGGGACAACATCGCGATCATGCGAGAGATTCTGAGAGCCAACCAGAAGGAGACTCAGAAAGAGACTCAGAAGGGGACTCAGGAAGGGACGCACACAGCGACTCGGACGGGGGCGCGATGACCGAGGATCTGCGATCACAGGCGGAGAGATTGTCGCCCCAGTTCACGGGCGAGTCGATTCTGAATGACTATCGCGTCGCGGTTCGCAGCCGAGAGGCGAGCCTCCTCGGCCGCAAAGAGGTTCTGACCGGGAAGGCCAAGTTTGGGATCTTCGGCGATGGCAAGGAAGTTGCCCAGGTGGCTATGGCGCACGCTTTTCGCCCCGGTGACACACGTGCCGGCTACTACCGTGACCAGACCTTGATGCTGGCCCTGGGGTTGCTCACCGTCGAGCAGCTCTTTGCGCAGATCTATGCCGATCCCGACCCCGATCGCGAGCCTTGTTCGGCGGGGCGGCAGATGAACGGCCACTTCGCCACTCGGTTGGTGGCCGAGGATGGCTCGTGGCTTCCGCAGGTGGAGGGATTCAACTCCTCCGCCGACCTGTCACCGACGGGCTCTCAGATGCCGCGCCTCGTCGGGCTTGCCTACGCCTCTCGTCTCTACCGCGAGCTCGATGGCCTCGAGGACTTTTCGGGTTTCTCGGACAATGGCAACGAGATCGCGTTTGGGACCATTGGCAATGCCACCTGTGCCGAAGGTCTTTTTTGGGAGTCGGTCAATGCTGCCGGTGTCCTCCGGGCGCCGATGCTCCTGTCGATCTGGGACGATGGCTATGGCATCTCGGTGCCCAACGAGCTCCAGATCACAAAAGGAGACATTTCGGGTCTGATCCGGGGTTTTCAGCGCGACCCGGAAACCAGAGAGGGATTCGACATCCATACGGTTCACGGCTGGGACTACCCGGGGCTTTGTGAGACTTACCTGAACGCCGCCCGGATTGTGCGTCGTGAGCACGTGCCGGCGATCGTCCACGTGGATGAGATGACCCAGCCACAGGGGCACTCGACTTCGGGTAGCCACGAGCGTTACAAGAGCCAGGAGCGGCTCGATTGGGAGGCTGCCTACGACTGCATCCGCCGGATGCGGCACTGGATCCTCCGCCAGGAGATCGCCTCGGAAAGCGAGCTGCTGGCGGTCGAAAAGGAAGAGGCGGATGGGGTGCGAGCAGCGCAACGAAGAGCGTGGGAGGAGTTCCGCGCACCGTTCGAGGAGGAGCGCACGGATTTCGTGGCGCTGGCGGCGCACGTCGAAAACAGTTTGGCCCACGAGCTGGCTCATGAGGAAGTTCGGGCCGTGCGTCAGCGAATAGGCAAGCAGCAGAGCGTCTTGCGACGCGACCTTGCGGTGGCGGCAACCGAGATCCTCATCCACACCCGCGGGCAGGCCTCCGAGTGTCGGGACGAGTTGCTCGAATGGCGGCGTCGGCAGCTTGGCGCCAATCGCCGGCGGTATGGCTCCGATCTGTATAGCTCAGGTGCAGAATCAGCCCTGACCGTGGAGCCGGTCGAGCCCTCTTACGACGACCAGACAACATCGGTCGCCGGATTCGAAGTGCTCAACGCGTGTTTCGACGCGGCGCTGACGCGAATGCCCAACGTCCTGGCCTTTGGCGAAGATGTCGGCCGTCTGGGCGACGTCAACCAGGGGATGCTGGGGCTGCAAGAGACATACGGCGTCCTGCGTGTGAGTGACACCGGAATTCGAGAGACGACGATTCTCGGGCAGGCAATCGGCGTGGCAATGCGTGGTTTCAGACCGATCGCCGAGATTCAGTATCTGGACTATCTTCTCTACGCGCTGCAGATCGTCTCGGACGATCTGGCGACGCTGCGGTGGCGGACTCGAGGAAGCCAGAAGGCGCCGGTGATTGTCCGTACCCGCGGACACCGACTCGAGGGAGTCTGGCATTCGGGTTCGCCGATGGCGGGAGTTCTCAATCTGGT
>JAOTZA010000461.1 GCA_029861655.1 Acidobacteriota bacterium
CGGGGCCGGGGTGAAGGCCTCGGAGAAGATCGTTTCTGCCATGCGTAGTGAGATGCGCGCGCTTGCCGAGGCACACGGTGTCGATCCCGAGATTTCCGCGGCCATGGTCGACGAGGATATAGCGATCGATGGCGTCGTAGAGGCGGGCAAGCTGCTCACCCTCACGACCGAAGAAGCGGTCGAAGTTGGATATGCCACAGAGATCGACGACCTCGCGGCGCTCCTCGCGCGCATGGAGGTGTCGGCTGCAGAAGTCGTGACTGTCGAGACCAACTGGGCGGAAGGCGTCGTCCGGTTCTTCTCCAATCCGGTGGTGGCACCCTTCCTGCTCACTCTGGGCTTCCTGGGCCTCATTACAGAGATCAAGACCGCCTCGTTCGGGCTGGCGGGCGCGGCGGGAATCCTGTCTCTCTCGCTGTTCTTCGGATCACACCTCATCGTGGGGCTGGCCGGCTTGGAAGACCTGCTCATCTTCGGGGTCGGACTCGCGCTTGTTGGCGTCGAAGTGCTCCTCGTTCCTGGGTTCGGCCTCTTCGGCATCATCGGCGGGCTCGGAATCACGGCGGGTCTCTACCTGAGCCTGATGGGCTCGCTGCCGACGTCCACCGACTATACGCGGGCAGGTCTGGTCTTGAGCACCACGGTCCTGTTGATCGCCGTCTCTGCCTGGGTCATGATCCGTTCGTTGCCTGGAAGCTCTCGGCTAGCGAAGAGCGGGATCTTCCTCCTCCAGAGAACCGCAAGGTCGATCGGATTCGAGTCTGCCGAGTCCCGAGAGGATCTGGTCGGGGTACTCGGAAAGGCCATCACGGACCTGCGGCCTTCCGGCACCGGCCTTTTCGGCGATGAGCGGATCGACGTAGTGTCCGAGTCCGAATGGATCACAGAGGGCACGCCGATCCGTATCATCAGCGCAGAGGGATACCGTCATATCGTACGCCCGGTGAGTGAAGCGCCCGCCCAGAAGGCGTGACACGAACCGTCCAACACTTCCAACTGCTCGGGGCCTGACGCATGCCAGAAGCATTCGCGCTGTTCATACCGATCGCATTAGTCGTCGTGATCGCCACGGTCCTCTACATGATCCCGGTTCGCCTCTGGATCGAGGCCTTGTCGGCGGGGGTGCAGGTCGGCATCGGCACGCTCGTGGGCATGCGGCTGAGGAAGGTCTCGCCCGCGGCGATCGTGCGACCGCTCATCAATGCCACCAAGGCCGGACTCGATCTGGACATCAACCAGCTCGAGGCGCATTACTTGGCCGGTGGCCGAGTCGACCGGGTCGTGGGAGCGCTCATCAGCGCCGACAAGGCAAGCATCGAGCTCCTGTTCAACCAGGCCGCGGCGATCGACCTGGCGGGTCGCGACGTGTTCGAGGCGGTTCAGATCTCGGTGAATCCCAAGGTGATCAACACGCCGAAGGTCGCTGCGATGGCCAAGGACGGCATCCAGCTCATCGCCATCGCTCGCGTGACCGTTCGCGCGAACATCAACCGTCTGGTCGGTGGTGCGGGGGAGGAGACCATTCTTGCGCGGGTAGGTGAGGGCATCGTGTCGACGATCGGGTCCGCGGACTCTCACAAGGCCGTGCTCGAGAACCCGGACGGCATTTCCAAGACGGTCCTCGGCAAAGGCCTCGACTCCGGCACGGCTTTCGAGATTCTCTCGATCGACATCGCCGACGTGGATGTAGGCAAGAACATCGGGGCCGAGCTCCAGACTGATCAGGCCGAGGCCGACAAGCGCGTGGCGCAGGCCCGGGCCGAGGAGCGTCGCGCCATGGCCGTCGCGAAGGAACAGGAGATGAAGGCGTTGGTGGGTGAGATGCAGGCCGAGGTCGTAAGGGCGGAGGCCCAGGTGCCGCTCGCCATTTCTGAGGCGTTCCGGCAGGGCCACATGGGGATCATGGACTTCATGCGCTATCGCAACATCGAGGCGGACACGGACATGCGTACGGCGATTGCTGGCCCGGACGAGCCGCCTTCTGAACCGGTAGCCTAGCGAACCATGGAAGAGCTGATCTTCTTTGCGGTGATCATTTTCTTCTCGATCATCGATTCGATCGCGAGAAGCCGGAAGAAGAAGCAGCAGCAGGAGAGTGCGCCCGAAGCCACGGTGCCGAAGCGGAAGGAGA
>JAOTZA010000462.1 GCA_029861655.1 Acidobacteriota bacterium
GAGAGCCGGCACCGTGACCTACCGGCGCGACGAACAGGAACAAGGGTCCCTTGAAGTAACGCCCGGTGCTCGAGACGCCCTGGCAAGCTTTTATGCGTTTCGCACGCTCGACTTCGAAGGCGAAGAGGTCGAGCTCGACATAACCGATGGCAAGAAGGTCGTCACCGGCATCGTGAAGGTGCTCGGGCGAGACAAGATCAGAACGCCGGCCGGGACATTTCAGACGATCAAGATCGAGCCTCGCATCGAGGGTGTTGGTGGGGTGATCAAGAAGAGCTCGGGGGCCCGTCTCTTCATCTGGCTCACCGACGACGAATGGCGGCGTCCGGTCAAGGTGCGGACAAGGGTTGCTCTAGGGCGGGTTACCGCTGTTCTGACAGGGTTCTCGAGGGGTGATTCCAAACCTGCCGGTGTAGCATCGGCGGCGTCCGTACAACATCCGCGCACGAACCTAATTCCTCGAAACGATACACTTACGCCATGAGCCCGGGTGCGGCCAGCTTTGCCGAGAAACGGCGGATCCTCCAGCTCGAGACCCTGAACGACCTGGCGGTGGCGCTTTATGCCCACCGTCCGGAGCAGGAGCTGATCGACGAGCTGCTGCAGCGTGTGTGTGCCGTACTGGACCCGGCGGCGGCCGTCGCGGCAACGCGAGACGGCTACGGCCAGGGACAGGCGCTGGCGATGGTGGGCTGGACGGGGGAGCTGCCCACAGCGTCGGATCTGTTTTCGGGTTCGCTTTGGCAGGAGCTTTTGGCGAGCGGCCAGTCACTGTCGCTGACGGACGGGACTCTGGCGGATCGGGGCTACCGGGTTCTGCTGGCGACACCGATCGCATACCGCGGTGTGTATCTGGGTTTTGTCGCCGTGCTCGACAAGGAAAAGAGGGGTGAGGACGAAACCGGCTTTACCGCCCAAGATAGAAGGTTTCTGGAGTCGGTTGCGGCGCTTGCAGGTGTCGCGCTCGACGGCGCCCGCCAGTTGGAGAGCCTCGAGGCCCAGCGTGACCGGCTGGAGGAGGAGAATCGGGCGCTGAAGCAAGGCCTGAACGAGGACGTCTCCGGCCAGCGTATCGTCGCCCACGCGCCGGCCATGCTCGCAGCTCTGGAAATGGCCGGCCGAGTCGCTCCGCGCAGAGTCACCGTGGTGGTCCGCGGTGAAAGCGGTACCGGCAAGGAGCTGGTAGCGAAGCTTCTTCACGTGCGTTCGGAGCGCAGCGGACCGTTGGTGACGGTCAACTGCGGGTCGCTTCCCGAATCGCTTCTAGAGAGTGAGCTCTTTGGGATCGAGGCGGGTGTTGCCACGGGTGTCGAGGCGCGGCGAGGCAAGTTCGAGTTGGCGGATGGCGGCACGCTTTTTCTCGACGAGATCGGCGATATGGAGCCGCCGCTCCAAGTCAAGCTCTTGCGGGCGCTTCAAGAGCGCGAAGTGGTGCGCGTTGGCAGCAGCGAGCCGATTGCGGTGGATGCGCGTCTGGTTGCCGCGACGCATCGCGACCTCGAGACGTTGGTTGCTGGAGGGTCGTTTCGCGAAGATCTCTACTACCGGCTGAAGGGTGTCGAAATCCGGTTACCGCCGCTGCGCGAAAGACGTCAAGATATTCCGCACCTGGTGAAGCACTTCGCGGAGGACTTCTGCCGCCGCGAGCAGATCGCGCTGCCGCGAATCCGACCTGCCACACTGTCGCTGCTTCTCGCCTACGACTTCCCGGGGAACGTCCGGGAGTTGCAGAACCTCATCGAGGCGGCGGTGTCGCTGACCGAAGGTGAGGTCGACACCGAGCTCGTCCGTTCACTGCTGAGTCGCGGGGACGAGCTTGGGGGGCCGCAGGCGCTCGATCTGGTATCGGTCGAGCGTGGACACATCGGCAAAGTGTTGAGGATGGCGGCGGGCAACAAGACCCGTGCGGCCGAGCTTCTCGGGATCGACCGCCGAACTCTCCAGCGCAAGGGTTTCTAGCCTGACCTTCTCACCAGCTTTCGTCGCGAGAGGTTGCGGTCTCCCAGTAGAAGGTTGGTGAGAGGGTCAGGCTGGAGATTGAGTCGAGAGCGGCATTTTGTCGCGCACGCGGCATTATGCCGCCGTCGATCGAAAAAAGAAACACTTAGGCTCTCTTTGGG
>JAOTZA010000463.1 GCA_029861655.1 Acidobacteriota bacterium
GAAGACTCGTCTCGGGCGATTCGCGCGTCTCCTCGCTTCATTGAAGCAGCCGGCGTCCCTGCCGGGATTTGCTCACCGCCTTGGTAACGACCTGGACAGTGCTTCGAAGCCGCTGCGGTGCGGCGAATCGCTGTTCCTCGCCTCGCCTTCGCTCACCACGCTGGCTCCTCGCAACGCCTCCAAGTCTTCGCTCGCGCGACCCGGCGTGCCGGCCGGCTTACTCCGCAGCCCGGTTCAATGCTCGGCAGGAACGCTGTGAGCCCGCGAGCGAACTGGAAACCAGGGAGTCTTGCGATGGTCCGCGCGGGCGAACAACGAGGGGCGAGCGAACTCCTCCAAGGCTGAGTAGCTCGCGCCGTTTCCAGCCGGGCGTTGAGCCGGGCTGCGGACAACTCCGGCGGAGGCGCCGTGCTGTCAGGGCGGCAAACTCCCCCGAAACCGATCATATGTCCCAGGGTGCGCAGCGGCACGGTCCAAGGCACCACCAGGGACGTTTGACCGAGCGCATGGCAAAGATGGCTCGGAGTCGGTACGCGATCCAGCGCGAGGGATACCGAGGCGCGTGCCTCTCGAAAACAGGAGTCCGAGTAGCACGCGCCGTGCCCTGCGGAGACTTGGACCGTGCCCTGCGCTCAGGGTGGGATAGGGGCGAGCGAACTCCTCCAAGGCTGAGTAGCTCGCGCCGTTTCCAGCCGGGCGTTGAGCCGGGCTGTTTTGTCTGTCGATCGGCGGCTCAGCGGCGCTTTGAATCGCGGAGGGTGAAGGTCTCGTCTTGCCACAGATGCTCGGTGCCGGCGGCGAAGGCGACGAGGCCCGGAAGAAGGGTCGTTTCGTTGTTGAACGAGGGCGCACCCTGGCCGGGGATGAAAGCACGACCGCCGGCTGCGTTGAGAAGGGCAACCCCTGCCGCGATGTCCCATTCGTTCTTGGGTACCAGCGTCCAGGTGGCGTCGTCGAGCCCGGCGGCGACACGGCCGAGCTTGTACGCCACCGACCCCATGGTCGTGATCGTGAACTCTCGGTCTTCGTACTCGGCCCATTCGCCGCGACCGACCTCGCTGCGGCTGGCCAGGACCGTGGCCTTGTTCCGGCTCCCCGTGCTCCGTGGTGTGACGGGCTCGCCGTTGAGCGTCACGCCGGTTTCGACCGAGCCCAGGATCAAGTGACCCGCGGTGGGGTTGTAGATGCCCCCGGCCACGGCCTGGCCGTCCTCGATCCAGCCGATCGAGATACACCACTCGGGGAGACCCATGACGAACTCCTTGGTGCCGTCGATGGGGTCGACGATCCACACCCGGGCGCGCGACAAGCGCTCGGGGTTGTCTCGGGTCTCCTCCGACAGCCATCCCTCGCCGTCGCTCAGCAGGACCTCGTGCAAAACTCGATTGACCGCCAAGTCCGCCTCGGTGACCGGAGAGCCACCGGCTTTTCGACGAGCTTCGATACGCCCGGGTGTGAAGTCCTCGAGCGCTTCGCCGGCCGCTGCGAGCGCACTCGAAATCCGTTCCAGGACCGCGCTCAAGAGGCAGTTGCCGCCGAGTTCAGGTACCCCTCCTTGCGCAAGTAGGAGATGATTTTCTGTGCCGCCTGTTCGGCGGTCAGCTGGGCAGTATCGAGAACGACTTCGGCGTTCTCCGGAGCCTCGTAGGGATCGTCGATTCCGGTGAACTCCTTGATCAACCCGGCCCGCGCCTTTGCGTAGAGACCCTTACGGTCACGCGCCTCGCAGACTTCGAGGGGTGTGGCTACGTGGACCTCGACAAAGCCGCCCTCATGCTCGATGTTGTCGCGTACCTGGCGGCGAGTCTTGGCATAGGGAGCAATGGGGGCGCAGATGGCCGCGCCGCGGTTTTTGGTGATCTCGCTCGCCACATAGCCGATCCGTAGGATGTTGAGGTCGCGATGCTCCTTGGAGAAGCCTAGCTCGCTCGACAGGTTCTTGCGCACGATGTCGCCATCGAGAAGGGTGACGGGTCGATCGTCCATCTCCATCAGCTTGGCGATGAGGATCTGGGCGATGGTGGATTTGCCCGACCCGGAGAGCCCGGTGAAGAAGATCGTATAGCCCTGGCGCGAACGCGGCGGAAAGCGCCGCCGCAGGGCCTTGATGACCTCCGGA
>JAOTZA010000153.1 GCA_029861655.1 Acidobacteriota bacterium
CTAGCCGGCTCGCAAGGTCTCGGTCTCCTCTTCGGTCTCCGACTCCCGCAGGAGATACGGCACGGCGACCAGGAAGAGAACCACTCGCTGGATCTCGGTGTCGATCCAGTTGGCCTCGAAGAGACCCGCTAGGCTGAAAGCCAGAAGAGCCAGAAACGCTCCGAGATACAGTTCGTTGCGCTCTCGCCGGTAACCGCGATACGCCACGGTCATCGCCGCCAGCACCAACCAGAGGTACACTCCGAGAGCCGGCAAACCTCTTCCTGCGGCGAGCTGCAAATAGGTGTTGTGCAGATGCTGTACGGTATCTCGTGGCGCAGTCGGCGATCGATAGATCGGGTAGCGTTCTCTGACCATCCTCGGACCGAGGCCAAAAAACGGCTTCTCGGCGATCATGTGTAGACCCGCTTCGGCCATACAGAGCCGATCGTAGTTGGTCACGTTGTGCAGGTCGCCGATCGACAAGATGCGCTCGCGCACACCGGCCGGTGCCAGTAGGACAAGCAGAGCACCGATCGGAATGAACGCCAGCAGCGACTTCGGCGCCCGCATCAACGCCAAAACGATCAGCGTCGCAACGAGTGCCACCCATGCGCTTCTCGTGAGGCTGCCGACGAGACCGAGGTTGACCAGCACCAGCGCCGGCCAACGCCAGTTCTTCCACGACAGCGGGTGCGAGACCAGATGTGAAATCAGCAGCACATCAGCTAGCAGCAACACCCCGGCAAAGGTCATGTAGTGGGAAAAGCGCCCCCGGATCCGATGATGGAGATCCCCATACCCAGTCAGGAGCTGGGCAAGACCCCACAGCGCGCTGCCGGTAGCAACCACACAGAAGCCGTCGATCAACAACCGGATGTTCCGGCGGCGGCGAATGAGCACAAACGCGAGGGGGAGAGTCGCCAGGCTGAGAATCTCGCCGCCCGCTCTAAGGCTCATCCGCGGGTCATAGGAAACAGCGATCGAGATCGCCAGCAATGCGATGTAGAGATAGAACGGCACACGTACGTGTGGCGTCCGTGCCCAAACGCTGGGTTGGCGAGGCGAAAACCGTCGAGTTATGAGCTCGGCAACAATCGTCAGGCAAAGAAAGACATTGGACAAGAAGAGGGCGACAATGGCCCAGAGGTGGAGAGCATAGAGGCGGGCGGGCCATCCCTCTAGACGAGCTTTCGCCTCCACCTAGCTCGACCTTCTCGCCGGGTTTCGCAAACCCGACCTTTTCACCAGCGTTGGCTGCGCGGGCTTGCTAGCGCCCGATGACTTTCGCTGGCAGCGCGTCATCGACAAGCATGATCGGGATATCGGAGACGATCGGGTAGACCAGGCTCGAGTCGGCGCAGTAGAGCCCCTCCTCGACCACCGGTTCTTCGTCGCGAAAATGTTCGCGGTACTTCTCCACCAAGTCACTTCTTGTGTCCTCGGGGAGCGAGACCAACTCCAACTCACCTTTGGTTTTGGGACAAACAAGAATCTCGAGAAGCTCGGGGTCTACAGCCATCTCCGGATGTTCTCCTCAAAAAAACACAATAACACAGGGCAGCTTCGCTAACGGGCGTTGATATGATCTCCGTGCCCTTCCGGCCGGCCCCGCCTCCGAGACCTTCAACCGCGATCCGCCTCGACACCGCTCCAAATGCCAACAGAGAAGTCCTCTTGCCGCTTTTGTAGAGCGCCACTCGAGCACATTTTCGCGGACCTAGGAGAGACACCGCTCGCCAACTCCTATCTCGAGCCGTCTGATCTCGAGTTCTCGGAACCGTCGTTCCCTCTCAAAGTGATGGTGTGCGAGGAGTGTTTTCTCGTGCAGGTGCCGGAGCTCGAGAGTGCCGAGGCGATTTTCAGTGACTACGCGTACTTTTCCTCGTTCTCGGATTCCTGGCTAGCTCACGCCAAGGCCTACTGCGAAATGGCGGCCGAGCGTTTCGCCCTCAACGGTGAGAGCCTGGTCATCGAGATCGCGTCGAACGACGGCTATCTACTCAAGAACTTCGTTGCCGGTGGCATCCCCGCCCTGGGGATCGAACCCGCAGCCAACGTCGCGGCGGCCGCCGAAGAGGACGGAGTGCCGACGCGCGTGGAGTTCTTCGGCCGCGAGTCCGCCGAAGCCCTGGCGGCCGTGGGGGTGCAGGCCGATCTTATTGCGGGCAACAACGTCCTCGCTCACGTTCCCGACCTCATCGACTTCGTCGCCGGGATACCTCGAGTCCTGAAGCCTCGCGGAGTGGTGACGCTGGAGTTCCCTCATCTCTTGCGGTTGATGAACGAAAACCAGTTCGACACCATCTACCATGAGCACTTCTCCTACTTCTCCTTCGAAGCGGCACGCGCCGTTCTCGCCTCGCAGGCTCTCCAGGTCTTCGACGTCCAACAGATTCCCACCCACGGCGGATCGCTACGCGTCTTCGCTCAACATGAGAGCAGCGGGGATTACCCCATCTCAGGATCGGTCGATGAGCTGCTGGCGCTCGAACACCGACAAGGTCTGCGCTCGCTCGCGACCTATCTCGACTTCGACAGAAAGGCCCGCTACACACGCGCCGGCCTGCTCGCGTTCCTCGCCGGCCAGAAGCAGCAGGGCAAGGCGATCGCGGCTTATGGCGCTCCGGCTAAGGGCAATACTCTGCTCAACTACTGCGGAGTCGGCACCGAGACGATCGACTTCACCGTCGACCGAAGCCCTCACAAACAGGGCCGGTTTTTACCTGGCAGTCGCATCCCGATTTTCGGCCCCGACAAGATCTTTGAGAGGCGGCCCGACACCGTCCTGATCCTGCCCTGGAACCTCAAGGCCGAGATTGCCCGTGGTCTGGCCGGCGTCGGCGAATGGGGCGGCAAGCTTTTTGTAGCGATTCCGGAAGTCCGGCGGGTAGCGACAGAAGATAGAATCGCGCGTTGAACGCCGTCGTGTCCGTGGACACAGCGGTCGGAACACAAGAACAACCAGAGAGAGGAAGTCCCAATGGAAGCCAACTTGATTCTCGATCGGCTCGACCAGGTCGATCAGAAGATTCGTTCGCGCTCGATTCTCGAGCACCCCTTCTACGTGGCGTGGAACAAGGGCGAGCTCACACGAGAGCAGCTGCAAGGATACGCCGAAATCTACTACCCCCATGTAGCAGCGTTCCCTCGCTACCTCGAGTCCGCCATCGCTTCGACGGAGGATCCGGGAATTCGGGCCGAGCTCGAAGACAATCTGCGCGAGGAGCTTGCCGTACCCAAGGCCCACAACGAACTGTGGCTTGATTTCGCCGAAGGTCTGGGCCTCGACCGAGAGGTTGTGGAGGCAAGGTCTGATCGCGAGCTCGAGACCGTCGAGACGTTCGATCGGCTGACCCGGTCGTCCACCGCCAGTGCGATCGCCGCGCTCTACGCCTACGAGTCACAGCAGCCCGAGGTGGCAGCCCTCAAGGCCGAGGGGCTGCGCAACTTCTATGGCGTCGAGGACAGCAAGACCCTCGGGTACTTCGAGGTTCACGCCGAGGCCGACATTCGTCACCGCGACGGTGAAAGAAAGGCACTTGGCCGCTGTCTTGCCAGCGGCGCCACCGGAGAACAGGCTCTTCAAGCGACCGGAGAGGCACTGGACGCCTACTGGGCGCTGCTCGATGACGTCTGCGACGAGCTCGGAATCGAGCCCTCGTAGGCGATCAGAGTCGTTCGCGAATCCTGGACTAGGTGGCTGACCCTCCGGGTCAGCTGCCTGGTGCCCGTGGCGGCTTGGTCATCGAAACCCGGAGACCGGCTAGAACGCCACGTAGCTTGGAAACCGCGGCGGTCTGGTTGCCGCGCACCAGCTCGCGGACAAAAGCGGCGGGAATCGCCAGCGTCATAAAGAAGAGGAACGACGCCCACTGGCCGAAGTTGGCGTAGCGGCGCACGAAGATCGCCGTCGATCGACCGGTCTGGTAGGTGCGGAAGGGTCTGTAGACACCGGTGGACTGAGACACCATGTGCCAGAGCACCGCCTTGTGCGCGAAGTGGCAACGATACCCCTTGCGCCGCATCCTCACACACCAATCGGCGTCCTCCAGAGCGAGAAAGTAGATCGGATCGCAAAGCCCGACCTCGCGCACCACGGAGGCGCGAACCAGCATCGCACAGCCGTTGATGTACTCGACTTCCTCATCGCGGTCGAACTGGCCCTCATCCAGCTGGCCATTGCCACGTTCACGCGTAATTGATTCCTTGAATCGCAGGACGCCACCCGTAGACCAGAGTCGCTGCCGATCCCAGTAGTAGTAGGACTTCGGCCCCACACAAGCGATCTTGGGATCGGCCTCGGCGACCTTGACCAGTTCCTCGAGCATCCACGGATCGACCTCGATGTCGTTGTTGAGCACCAGTACAAAGTCCGGGTTCTTCTCCAGGGCTCGACGGATACCGACATTCAACCCGCCGGCGACACCGAGGTTGACCTCCGTTTGAATCGCATCGGCCTCGGGAAACTCACGCATTACGGCCTCGTGGCTATCGTCGCCGGAGGCGTTGTCGACCACGATCACCTCGAGGTTCTCGTAGCGGAGCTTCGCCAGACTGGCCAACGTCTCGAGCGTCAACTCCTTGGCCTGGTAGTTCAGGACGACCGCTGCAACCTTGGGCGAACTCATGGCGCATCCGCGCGGAGCGCTTCCCCCCGGCGACGGATGCGGAAAGGCTATGTTGAACCGTAGGGCGATATCAAGCGGTGCCGCACCGACGGTCAAAGGCGGCAACCCACCCCGGGAGGCTGCGAAACGGTCTCGCGATTCTAGTAAACTCCCGCCTTCGTAATGACGAAGTTAACGACGCGTTTGTCGATGGCCTGTCTGGCCCTCTTCCTCTTCACCCTCAGCGTGACGGTTTTCAAACCCGGCATGCCGCCGACGCTCAAGGCCGACGAGCCCGCATACTTCTTGATGGCTCTCAGCCTCGCCCACGATGGAGACTTGGTGTGCGAAGAGAAGGACTACCGTCGTCTCGAGCACACCTATCCGTGGCTTCCCACCGACAACCTGATCCTGATGTCGGACGACGGCTGGAAGACGGTGTTGTTCGGGAAGCCGTATCTCTACTCTCTTGTGGCAGCACCCCTGGCCGCGCTTTTTGGAGCCAACGGCCTGGTCGCCTTGAACGCGCTCCTGTTCGTGGCGATGATCTGGATGGGCACCGTCTATCTGGGCCGTTTCAACTCCGCTCAAGTGTCGCTTCTCTTCTCACTGGGCTTTTTCTTTCTCAGCCCGACATTCGCATACGTCTTCTGGCTCCAGCCCGAGATCTTCAATATGGCGGCGGTGATGGCTTCGCTGTTTATCGTGCTGCACCGCTTCGAGCTGCCGGACGGGGCGGGAAATACCCTGACGAGATGGTGGCGAAGGGTTTTCAGCGAAACCACCCGACCTGCCTTATCAGGCGCCGTGATCGCTCTTGGTGCTTACAACAAGCCGGTCCTCGGGGCGTTGGCGCTCCCGATCCTCTACTCTCTGTGGCGCCGGCGCGGGCTCAAACCGGTCATCGCCTGGTGTGTCGCCTCGGTCCTCGCTCTGGGCCTTCTTGCCGGCATCTCGACGGCGCTCACCGGTCACCCGACGGCCTATCTCGGCGTCTCCCGGAGCGGCGTGAGGGTGGTGGACGCGGATTCGATGCCAGCGGTGATGGCCCACCTCGAGGAACAGCTCGCCGTCAACTCGACAACCGCCAATTCCTGGTCGTGGATGTTCGATGGGGCGCCGTTTGACTGGCCCGACTTCCTCGAGGATCTCGGCTACTTCTTCTGGGGCCGCCATACCGGGTTTCTGCCCTACATGCCTCTTGCCGTGCTGGCGCTCCTGCTCTTTCTTCTGCACGATCGGCGCTCGATCACCGGCTGGCTTGTCATCGGAGCCGCATTCGCCCTGGGGCTCTTCTTCATCGTCAAGATTCCGCTCAACTGGCACGGCGGTGGCGGTTTTGTCGGAAACCGCTACTTCATCAATGTCTACCCGGTTTTTCTTTTTCTCGTCACGACCATCCGGCCGCGCTGGACGTTGGCGGCGGCCTACGCCATCGGCGGTTTGTTCCTCGGACCGATCGTCTTTACACCGTTCGGGGCGCCGGTTCCAAAACCCAGCCTTCAGGCACACACGCGCTCGTTTCCCTACAAGTTCCTGCCGCTCGAGCTGTCGATCCGCCGATCCGTTCCCGGATACTCCGTCGTCGGCTTTCCAGGTATCGCGCTCATGGGACGGCAAGACCTTTTCAAAGACCATCAGCCGAGACAGGGCATCACCTGGGTACACGGAGCCGCGCGCACACCGCTCCTGGTTCTCAGCGAGACCCCCTTGGACAGCATCTTCTTCGAGGTCCGTACATGGGCTCCGGACAATCAGGTCAAGTTCGATCTGGCGGGCAGCAAAACCGAGATCACGTTTGCCGGCGCCGTTCGAAACAAGCAGCGTTACCAGACCGTCGAGCTGACGCCGAAGCGGATCGATCGCCGCACCTACGAGGCCGGCGTGCCCGCTTACGTCTATAACCTCGACATTGATGTCAAAAACGGCTTCCGGGTCATCGACCACAAGGATCCGAGCAAAATCTTCTATGTCGGTGTTCAACTTCGGTACCTGGGTCGGCGCGATCAGATAGGAGCGCCACAGCACTACCGGTTCGAGTGGCTCTCGGCGGAAGCGCCGGAGGTGGCCGAAGCAAAGTCCCTCTTCAACGTACCGATCAGGGTGGTCAACCGATGCTACGCCGAGGTGAGCTCGACCGGAGCATTGCCGGTGAAGCTCGGATACCACTGGATCGACGAGCTCGGCGAGCGAGTCGTCTACGGCGGCCGGCGGACCGGTTTCGAAGGCAAGGTCGCACCGGGCGAGACCATCTCTGCGTCGATAGCGGTTCGGGCCCCCGACCGCCCGGGGCGATACACGCTCGTACTCGACGCCGTTCGGGAGCATGTCGGCTGGTTCTCAGAGCGAGGCGGCGCAACCCACCGGGCGACGATTCGGATCGACCCGCAGTCCCTTGAAGAAACCGACTCAGTCGAGATCGACTAGTCGCCAATTGCCTGAAACGAGCTCACGGGCGGCGAACTGGTAGACGACAACGCGGGTCACGGCGAGTCGATCACGCACCGAAGCCAACTCGCGCGCCAGCTGCTCTCGAGTCTCGTGGGCACCGCCGGCGTTGCGGGCGATGCGGTCGACCGGCCGATCGAGCTCGAAGGCGAGTTGCTCGGCCAGACCGGCGCCGGAGCCCCAGCCAAGGGACGGATCGGAGAAGACGTTTGTGAAGCTGTCGCCCAGAAGCAGGACCCGCGCCCCGCGGCGCGGCCGCCAGCTTGCCCCATCGGCGCGCTCGATCTTCCTGACCTCGATCAGCTCAGGTCGAAAGAGCCGGTCCGGCTCCGCCAGTCGCAACATGGTGACGAGATCACCCCGGCCGGAGATAACCACCGGCCGTCGGAGGAGGTTCTCGGACGGCGGGTCCCGCTCGCGGAGCACCGCCAGCTTCTCCACCCTCCGCGCCACCTCAGCCGCTGCCCTCTCGACCGCGTGCGGGGTCCAGTGGCTGTCACCGCGAAGAAACACCGGCCTCCCCGAGGCGGCAAGGGCCAGGAGGTCGTCCGTGGGGTCGTAGGTTGCGACACCGGCTGCTTCCAGTCGGCTCATCAAGGCTCCAAACGACGGATTGTGGAGTGGCGGCCGGACCACGCGCCCCGGAGGCAACAGCGGCCCGGGGTGAATTACGTTCTTTCCCGGTACCGGCAGGACCAGCAGACGGATCCCACGGTCCGCGAGTTGACCGGCGAACCGCAGGAGCGC
>JAOTZA010000154.1 GCA_029861655.1 Acidobacteriota bacterium
AGAGACTAGGGCTGCTGAGGAGACTCCGTGAGCGACGGCCGAGAGCAGAGCTACTACGAGATCGCGCTGACCAATCGGCAGGTGATGTCGATCTTTGTCGTTCTGCTGGTCTGCCTCCTCACCGCCTTCGTCTCTGGAGTCTGGATTGGCAAGGACGGGGGCGGCGCCACCGTTCAGACCGCCGAGGCGGAGGTCATCAGCTCGGGGGTTCGAGACGGTGAGAAACCGCTGGAGCAGATGGACTTTTTCGAGCCCCCAGCTGGGAGTTCCGGAGCAGCCGCCACCGGACAAGTTCCGCAAGTGGAGCCGCATGCTGGAGAACAGGGCTCGGTCGAGAAAAGCGGTGTCGAGAAGAAGCCTCGCCCACAGCGACGAGTTCCGAAAGCCGAGAAATCCGCCAAGACTCCCGAGGTCAAGCCCAAAGTGGTTTCGACCCAGAAAGAGGTTTTCGGGGAGGTGCCTCGCGTCGAGCCGCGCCAGGAAAGAGCGACGGCACAGCCTGCCGATACCAGCGGCGCCACGGCGCCACCGGGTGAGACCTTCTTCATACAGGTCTTCTCCTCCAACGATGAAGCCCAGGCTCGATCGGTCGTCGATCGATTGAAGCGGGGCAGCTACCCGGCTCGTCTGTCGACTGCCGACATCGACGGACGGGTGATGTACCGGGTGCGCGTCGGCCCCTACTCCGAGCGCGATGGGGCGCAGAAAGTGGCGCAGAGAGTGCAGAAGGAATACAAACTCTCTACCTGGATAACGCGCTGAATCGCGAGATCGTCCGCCATCTCGCGCCTTCCTCGGTCGCCGCATTCTCGACGTACAGGGGTACCCCCTACCTAGCGGCTCGCTGCGGGAGGCACGATTTGGTAGACGCTCTCGCGATTCAGCACGAAGCAAGGGAGTCGCAAGGGAAACGATGCGTCTCCGATCCACGTTGGCAGAACCAGCTTGACGTGGCGTGCCCGTGAACCGGCTATGAGAGAAGAACTGCGGAGACTCCTCTCGCATGAGTGGTCGTCGCTCCTGATTGCCGCCGCGGGAGGGGCGTTGTGGGCCGGCTGCTTCGGACGCCAGGCGCTGACCGTGGCGCCTGTCTTGGCGCTCGTGCCGATCTTCCTTCTGCTCGGCACGCCACGGCCGGCGCTCGCCGGTTTTGTTCACGGTCTGGTGTTCTGGGCGGTCTCGATGAGCTGGATTCGGCCAACTCTCGAAACCTACGGAGGTCTGGCGCCCTGGCTTTCGGCGCCGGCAATGGTGTTGTTGGCGAGCTACCTGGGCAGCTACACAGCGATATTTGGTTGGATCGGATCGAGGCTCTGGAGCCGCTCCGTACCGGTTGTGTTGGTTGCGCTGCCGGCTCTTTGGGTGACTCTCGAGACCTTGCGAGGGTGGATGCTGGGCGGGTTCCCCTGGAACCTCGCGGGGTATGCTGCGGCCGAGATCCCCGGGGCTCTCGCCACAGCGAGTCTTGTCGGCGTCTATGGGATCTCGTTTCTCGTGCTGATGGTGAACGCGGCCCTGGCGCTCGGGCTTTCGCGACGCAGTTTTCGCATACCGATTGTGACAGCGCTGATTGTGGGTGGGTTGTTGCAGTGGGCGGCAGCGGACGGTGGCGGATCGCCCGAGCAACCGGAGGGCCCGACTGTCAAGCTTGTTCAGCCCAACACCGAGATCCTCACGGTGTGGGAGGAAGCGAGTGCCCGCCGGAACTACTCTCGGTTGATGGAGTTCTCGCGGAGAGCCTGCCAGTCGGGCCCAGCCCTTCTCGTCTGGCCGGAGAGCGCGTCGTGGCCGCTCTCGTTCGAGCGCCACGAGAGCTTGCGCCGTGACGTAGTCGAGCTTGCGCGTCGAGGGTGTCCGGTGATCGTCAACTCGCCGGCGCGGCGAGGCGACGAGGTGTTCAACTCGGTGTACTTGGTGACCGGCGGAGCCGAGGCAGCTCGGTACGACAAGCGCCATCTGGTGCCCTTTGGAGAGTATGTTCCGTGGTGGAGCAGGCTGCCGTTTGTCGGCACGATCGCGAGAAGAGTGGGCAATTTCACACCGGGCGCCGAAGACCGGCTTCTCGAATGGGAGGGAGAGCTCCTCGGTATGGCGATCTGTTTCGAAGTGATCTTCCCCGAGGAGACCGCTCGCCGGGTTGCGGCCGGCGCCACCGTTCTCGTTACGGTCACCAACGATGGCTGGTACGGTGATTCGACGGCACCGTGGCAACACTTCCGTATGGCCAGGTTTCGGGCCGCGGAGAACCGTCGACCGCTTCTGCGTGCCGCCCTGACCGGTGTTTCGGGTGTCGTCTCTGCAGACGGGTCGGTGGCGCAGCAGCTCGGGGTTGGCAAGGAGGGCATCCTCGAGACGACGCTTCGCGGCAACAGAGGGCGCACCTTCTACAACCGGGCTCCCTGGGTTGTACCGGTCTTAAGTTGGATCGTAGCCGCCTTTGCTATATTTCGAGGTTCGAGGGCCCGCCGATCATGATCTCCAGCGAAACACAGCAGCAGATCGACCACCTCGCGAGCCGTTTGGAAACGCTCAGGGGGTATCTTTGAGGCTGCCGGACTCGACGAACAGATCGCCTCGATAGACAAGAAGATGGGGGCGCCGGGTTTTTGGGACGACCCGGTCGGCAGTTCACCGATTTTACGTGAACGACGAGGTATCGAGAGGCGGCTGGATGTCTTGCAGCGCCTTCGCTCGGACGGTGAAGAGCTCGAGACCTGGCGTGAGCTTCTGACGGAGGGTGAGACCGACCCGGAAGCCAACGTTTTTCTCGAACGTCTCGGGGGCGAGCTCAAAGAGCTCGAGTTGAAACTCAAGCTCTCGGGTGCTGGTGACGAGAAGAACGCCCTGGTGGCGATCCATCCGGGGGCCGGCGGCACGGAATCGCAGGACTGGGCGGAAATGTTGCTGAGGATGTACCTGCGGTGGGCTGAGGCCAAGGGGTTTACGGCCGATCTTCTGGATCGTTTGGATGGCGAGGAGGCGGGAATCAAGAGCGTAACGTTCTCCGTCAACGGCGAGTACGCCTACGGCTATCTCAATGGTGAGAACGGCGTTCACCGGCTGGTTCGGATCAGTCCCTATGACGCCGCCAGCCGCAGACACACTTCATTTGCGTCGGTGTATGTCTATCCGGAGGTGGAAGATGACGCCCCGATCGAAGTGGAGGACAAAGATCTACGGATCGACACCTATCGCGCATCGGGTGCCGGCGGGCAGCACGTCAACAAGACGGAGTCAGCGGTTCGCATCACCCATCTGCCCACCAAGATTGTCGTTTCGTGTCAGAACGAGCGCAGCCAGATCAAGAACCGGGCGACCGCGATGAAGATCCTGAGAGCCCGCCTCTACGATCTAGAGCTCAAGAAACGCGCCGAGGAGCAGGCCAAGCGGGAGGGCGAGAAGTTGGACATCGCCTGGGGGAGCCAGATCCGCAGCTATGTCCTGCATCCGTATCGGATGGTCAAGGACCACCGCACGGGTCAGGAGGTCGGCGACGCACAGCGTGTGCTCGACGGGGCTCTGGATCCGTTTATCGAAGCGTGGCTCGAAGGCAAGATGGCCGAATCGGCGGCTACTGGTTAGCGGCGCATGCGAGATGAGTGACAGGAGTCCGCGCGCGGTTCTCGACTTCGTGTCGCCGCTTCCCCCGGTTCGCTCCGGTATCGCGGATTACAGCCGAGATCTGCTCGAGCCACTCTCGCGGCACAGCGACCTGCGTGTTGTTCGGGTACCCGGTCAGGAGGTCGGCGACGATTTGGTCGAGCGCTGGTCGCCGGTCGACGCAACGAGGCTCGGTGGGTCGGGGAGGGTTCCCTTCTACCAGATGGGGAATAACCGCTATCACGAAGAGGTCCTGAAGCTGGCTCTAGAGAAACCAGGTTTGGTGACCTTGCATGACGTGGTACTTCACCATCTTCTGATCGAGTCGACACTTGGAAAGGCCGACCACGCTTCCTATATGGCAGCTCTCGAGCAACAGCACGGCTGGATCGGGGAACTGGTGGCTCGGGCTCGGTGGTGGGGTGAGTTGTCGAGCTCCGCGGTTTTCGAGCTTCCCGCGCATCGGTCGTTGGTGCGTCGCCAGCGTGGAATCCTGGTCCACAGCCGTTGGGCGGCGGAGCGGATTTTGGAGGAGCACCCCGATGTCGCCGTGCGAACCGTGCCCATGGGGGTGCCGCTGCCGCCGCCTGTACGAGCGGCCGATGCCATCGAGTTCCGCCGCCGCCACGATCTGCCGCTGGATCGACCGATCCTGGGCTCGTTTGGTTTCCAAACCCCCATCAAACGAACCGATGTGGCCATCCGAGCGCTGGCGCTGCCGGAGCTCGCAGAAGCGCATCTGGTGATCGCGGGAGAAGTGGCCGGCGTGCTCGAATACGAGAGTTTGGCCCGTGACTTGGAGGTCACGGAGCGAGTGCACGTGACGGGTTTTCTCGACTACGACGAGTTCGAGACCGCGATCGTCGCTTGTGATCTGTGTTTGAATTTGCGCTACCCGACCGCGGGTGAGACGTCGGCCTCGCTTTTGCGCGTGCTGGCGCTCGGGCGGCCGGCGGTGGTGTCCGACTATGCTCAGTTCGCCGAGCTGCCGGACGACGCGACCCTGAAGGTGCCGCTGGGGGACGACGAAGAAAAGGAGCTAGCACGAGCGGTGGGTGAGCTGCTGGCAGCACCTGAGCGGCTCCGGGAGATGGGTCGCGCGGCCAGACAGATGGTCGAAGATCGCCACGATCCGGATGCCGCTGCCCGTGCGATCGCCCAGGCGTGCGCAGAGTTGGTCGGGAATGATCCTCCCGGGGAGATCGCGGTGGACGTCCCGCCGCCTACGACACTCTTGTGGCAGGAGCTTCCTGGCGAACTCGAGGTGACCGGCGCCGCGGAACCCTGGGTTGAGGGCGATGGGCGTGAGCTCTCGATCGAACTGACCAACACGGGTGTCGCGACCTGGCTCGCCACCAAGGAACAGCCGGGCGGAGTCATTCTGGACCTGCAATGGCGGGCCGGGTTGAGGGAAGAGCCGATCGACAGGAGCTGGGCCGAGTTGCCGACCAATCTGGTGGCGGGAAAGGCCCGCCGGTTCCGGCTCGAGCTCCGCCGTCCCCGAGGCGCCAACTATCTGGTCATCGAGCCGCACATCCAGAACCTTGCCGGTATGAGTCGATTCGGAGGGCCCTCGTGGGTCGGCGAGTACCTGAGTTAGAGCAGCAAGAGCCCCAGCGCGTCGGGCTGCGCGGCATCAGCGAGATCGGTGGCAAGCAGGCTGCGGGCACCGTCCTTCTGGGAGTGCTTCTCATGATCGTGCTGGCGGCCGCCGCGATCCGATCTGCCTCTGCTCCAAGCGTCGAGGAAACCACTTATCGGCTCCAGGCTGAGAGCCTTGTTTTTGATTTCGACCTGGTCTACGACGGGGCAGACATCGAGCGCTTCCGAGCGCACGGGTGGGATGAGGACTCGCTTGTCGGGCTGGGGTTGCGTGCATCGGAGCTCGATGCCTTTCAGCGCCCTTTCCCATACCCCCTGCTGCTGGCGCCGTTTGTCGCGATAGCACCGGAACGGGGTCCCGCTTTGCTCAACGCCTTGCTGCTGGTGCTGGTCGCGGCGCTTACCTGGCGATTTCTGGACCGGCTGGTCGGTGACGTCGCACCGTGGGTCACCGCGGCACTGGTTTTCGGCTCGACAGTGTTTGCTTCGGTGTTTCTCGCGCAGCCGGATGTTCTGTTGGTGCTGGCGACCGTGGCGGCGCTGGCGCTGGCGGAAGGACGTCCGGTTGCGGAAGGTACCCTACCGGATCTCTACCCGGGTGGGGATGCAACCCGGGCATCGATGCTGCGCTGGCTCGGAGTGGGAATTCTCCTTGGCGTGGTTTGTATCCACCATCCGGTCTATCTGGTGCTGGCCGTGGTAGTCGGCTTGCGGTTGCCCCGCGGCGAGCGGGCCTCGGCGTTACCCCTCGTAGTGGTGGGCCTGGTGATCGTACTGTTGGTCGGCTGGTGGGCCGGGGGTCTCTACGCAGACCTCGGGCCGGCCGAGAAACTGGCGCGGGCCACGGACTCACTCGAAGACATGCACGCCCGCGGCGCCTCGCCATTCACTGGAGCCGCGAAACGCGTCACCTGGCCGCCGCGCCTCGAACCGGAACTCCTGGGCTGGAACGCCCTCTATCTCTTGATCGGTCGGCACTGTGGGCTGCTGCCGTACACGCTGCCCCTGGTCTTGCTGCTGGGCTTGGCTGCCGGCAGCGGCCGGCTACGGCACGTGTTGCCACTGGTCCTGTTTGCGGTCGCGATCTTTGTGCTCTTCTTCCCGTTCAATATCTTTGGTGGCCCTTCGGTCGGCAATCGCTGGTTTCTGCCGCTGTACGCCGCGCTGTGGACGACCCCGGCGCGGCCGTCGAGTCCGACCGGACCGTTACTCGTTCTGGTAATCGGCGGCCTGCTGCTTCTGCCTTTGTGGACTGGAGGTGCCCCGGCCGAGCAGGGCCCGGCGGCGGTTCTTCTTGAGCGTCTGCCGTTCGAGACCACCCAGCGGGAAGCCCCGGTGAGCGCCGAGGTGGTTTCGTCCGAGTTGCGGGTCCGTGCCACTTCGTTTTCCGTGAGCCCGGGCGCGGGTGAGAGGGCGCTGGCTCTGGCGGGCGGTCGGCGAGCGGAGCTGATGGTGGTTTCCGGGTCTCGACTCGAGTCGGTGTTTCTCGATTTCGGTCCGGCGGCGAAGGGTGAACCTGCCTTGCGGGGAGGCCGCCTTGGAGGCACTATTTTTCGCCCCGACGGGGGAGTTTCCTATGAGGTGTTGTTCGACGGTAGGGAGCGGCGGCACTCGACCTGGTGGAGTCGGGAGATCCTCTCGACACGGCTGCTGAACTTCGAGATGCCGGGAAGCGGGGATCTGGATTTCGCCGTCTCGGTTCCGTGAGTGGGGGCCTGTCCCGATCTTTGATCAATTACCCTGGCCGCTGCTAGAGTCACACGATGGAACCTTCGAAATCGGCGGGTGAAGCGCCACAGAGTTGGATCTCGCAACTGCGCGAGCGTCTTGCGAACCCGGCTCCGCTCCGGTTGACGCCGGGGGAGGCGCGACAGGCTGCGGTCCTGGTGCCGCTCTTTGTCGACGCCGGGGAGTTGTGGACGCTCTTGACCAAGCGTTCAGAAGAGATGCCGCAGCACAAGGGGCAGGTGGCGTTTCCCGGTGGCGGTCAGGAAATGGGAGAAGATCCCTGGGCTGCGGCCTTGCGGGAGAGCCGCGAGGAACTGGGTCTGGACCCGATGGGCGTCATGCGGTTGGGCCAGCTCGATGAGGCCGCGACTCCGAGCGGCTACCACATCGTGCCGTGCGTCGGCGCGATCCCGCATTCGGTGGAACTTGATGTCAACGAGAGCGAGATCGCCGAGGTCTTCCCGGTGCCCCTGACCGCGTTTGCACAGCCGCGGATCGTGGAAGAGCGGGTGGTCAAGGTCGACGGCCGTGAGAGTTCGATTCGCATCTACCACGTGGGCCGGCACCAAGTGTGGGGCCTGACGGCTCGAATCGTCCAGAACCTCCTCGAGCGCCTCGGTCTGACGGTCGCCGAAGGGTGACCGGAGACGCTACCGGCCGGTGATGTCGACCAGCACGCTGCGCTCGCGCGGCCGGTTGTCGAAGTCACACAGGACGACTTGTTGCCAGGTTCCGTGAACGAGGTGTCCCCCCTCGATCGGCAGGGTCAGCGACGGACCGATCAAGGCGGCCCGCAAGTGCGAATAGCCGTTGCCGTCGTCCCAGCGTAGATTGTGGGCGTACTCG
>JAOTZA010000155.1 GCA_029861655.1 Acidobacteriota bacterium
GCGGCGAACCACTCTCTACGCGGATCTCCGCCGGCGGCAAACCGAGCTCGGACACGACCAACCCAATGAGACGGGTCCGTTCGTCCGCAACGACCTGCTCCGGTAGATCGAAGTCCATCTCCTGGTCGCCAAAGCGAAGTCGATATCCCTCTTTCTGCTCCCGGATACCGACTTCGGCCTCCAAATCAATCGCCACATTGACCGTGGCCGCGCCGGGGTGCAAAAGCCCGAGAGGCCAGATGTCGAGCGTGCCGCCGGCCAGGTCCACACGGCAACAGGCGCGGGCCCGGACCTCTCTTGCTCTGCTCACGAGCCGTTTCTCGTGCCGGTGCCCTGGAGGATCAGCTGGAGGACCCACCGATGCCGGCCGCGAGGACCCGGTCCGTGGGCTCAAACGGCTCTTTTCCGAGGCTCCGCCGGGCCTCGTCGCGCCAAGCCATGAACTCAGGCATCCGCTCAGTTTCCAAGGGCTCTGTCGGTACACTCTTGAGCGATAGAGGATCGATCCAACGCCCGTTCTTTTGGACACGGTAATCCAGGTGCGGCGCCGTCGAAAGACCGGTCGACCCCACATAGCCGATGACGCTTCCCTGCGTGACTCTCTTTCCTCGTCTTACTCCATCGGCGAATCGAGATAGGTGGAGATAGGCGGTCACAAAGTTGTTCGGGTGCCGAACCTTGATTGTCCTGCCTCCGCCACGATCCCAACCGGCGGAAAGAACCGTGCCGTTGCCCGTGGCGCGCACGGGGGTTCCTGTAGGTGCTCCGTAATCGACCCCATGGTGCGGCCGGTGGAGCTTGAGGATCGGGTGGAACCGCCGACGACTGAACCTCGACGTGATTCGTGAGTAGCGCAATGGCGAACGCAGAAACATCTTTCGCAGTGGACGACCCTCGGCATCGTAGTAGCCGTTGTCGGTGCCGAACCGGTATGCCTCGAGAACATCTCCCCGGTTCTCGTAGATCAGCGCAACCACGCCGCCGATCGATTCATAGCGGCCGTCGAGGTGGACCCTTTCATAGAGCACCCGAAAACGGTCACCTCGCCGCAAGTCACGTGTGAAGTCGAGGTCCCACTGCAACACGTCGGCCATTTCGAGTGACAGGGAGGCTTCACCGCCTGCGGCCTCGATCGACGTCTCGAGTGCGCCTTCGAGGATGCCGTCGACCTTGTTTCTGTGGACCGATCGCTCGAACTGATGCCAATTGACCTCCCACTTGCCACCTCGCCGGTCGGCACTGGCGACCCCTTTGCCGGCGACCACCAACTCGAAGCCCGAGAGGTCTTTGCCGGCGAGCCGCGCCGCATACTGATCACCGGGCTTGAGCCGTCGCAGATCTGCGAACTGCGCGAGTTGACCCACAAGCTGTGTGGTTTCGGTGCCACTGAGTCCGAAGCCACCCAAAACACCCCCGAGCGTCTCGCCGGGCTCGAAAACAAGCGCTACGGGCACACCCTTCAAAACCCCGGACGCGGTAGAAGACGCAACCATTCCCGATTGATAGCGGAGCGTCTGGGTCACTGGCAGTGGGGATTCTGCGAAGCCGATGGCGCGCTCGGTCCAGTTAGCCAGCAAGAGACAAGCGCCCAGCAAGAGCGAAGGCACGGCCAGTCGCAGCCATGCGGTAGCTCTAATCAGTGGTCGGAGCAGCATTCAAATATCGGAATGCCGCTGAACGCGGCGCTCTCACCCTGTAGCAACCCTAGCAAACGCGCAAATGCTAGCACGGCAGATCTTCGGCCCTGGCAACCCGGGATAGAGCGTTTAACTCAGTATCTGAGTCAACAGCTGGTCTGCACCTCGGGGCGGCAGTTTGCCGCTAAAAACGGTCTTGCCCTCCCGCAAAACGAGGAGACCGGGCAGATAGGTCACGGCGTGTCTCTTGGAGAACGACCCGTCCTCGTCGATGGCGATCTCCACCTCGACGTCGCTGCCGACAAATGCTTCAACCTCTTCCGCCGTCTCCTGGAAACTCACCAGGAGCACTCGCGCTTCGCCGCCCCACTTCTTCTCGAGTGCCTTCACCTTTGGAAGAACGTCGCGGCACCGCGGCGACCACGAGGCATAGACGACGATCAGGACTGTCCCCTGGTCGAGCGACTCTCCATCGAGATCACCACCGCTCAGGTTTGTCAAACCGGCTCCCACCGGCAGGGCCGCAAGCGATGAAACGGTAAGCAGAAGCGCTGTCACGACAGCTCCACAGGCTAGCCGTATGCGAGGTTTGTAGTCGAGGGACAACTGCATGATGTCTCAGCCCGTTTATCTTCGCTTTGGAAGGCTGGTCAGGATACGGGACCGCAGCCTCTCGGGGGCAGGTAAGCGGGGACTGCGCTGCCGCACCACGCGGAGAAACATCTGAGCACGCAGGATTCGGTCTGCACAACGCGGACAACCTGCCACGTGGCTGCGAAACACCACCAGTAGATCGTCCTCCATCTCGTTATCGGTATAGAGGAAGACAACCTCTCTGACCTCTCGGCACTCCATTTTGACTCTCAGACCGTGGCTCCGACTCGACAATTGCGTTCGCGTTGTAGTCTCCGCCGTTTCCAGAGCGGTCGCTATAAGTTAACGGCTCGCCATGCTCCGATATTCCGATATTCCGGGCAGCTCGCTCTAGGAGCCGGCCTTTTCTGAATCGCTTCCAACCGTTTGGTCCGCCGACCGCCGGGAGCGCATCCGGGCCGGCTGCCCTGAGCGAAGATACCCGTGCTCGCGTGCGTAGCCCAGCATCGCCGCCTCGAGCAGCTTGCGTCCCCGGTATAACCGGCTCATCACCGTGCCCAGAGGTACTTCCAGAATCTGGGCGATCTCTTTGTAGGAGAAGCCCTCGAGATCCGCCAGAACGATCGCCATTCGATAGTCGTCGGGTAGCTCATCTATCGCTCGCTGGACATCCTCGTCCAGTACTCCTTCGAGAAGCTCCTGTTCGGGACCCTTGACGGTCTGCGCCGCGTCGTGGACCTGGTTCTCGAAGGCGTCTTCGATCTCCGCAAAGTCACTCTGCGGAGGGGTTCTCTGCTTTTTGCGATAGCTGTTGATGAATGTATTCTTGAGAATCTTGAACAGCCATGCCTTGAAGTTCGTACCCGGCTCGAACTTGTCGTAGTACTTGTAGGCCTTGAGATAGGCCTCCTGAACGAGATCCTCCGCGTCCTCGGCGTTGCGGGCCATTCGCAGCGCGGTGTTGTAGAGCGAGTCCACAAACGGCATGGCCACCGCTTCGAACTCGTCGTCGTCCTGCCGCTTTCTAATCGCCTGCGTCACTGCACTACTACTCCCGCGACCCAAATACGCACAAAGCGTGCCAGTGTTCTATGACCCCTCCAGGCGGCAAACCAACCACCAGCTATCCGGCCGTCACCCATCGTGCACGACTAAAGCCGTTCCAGCCTTGCCGCCAGTGGAGCCTGAACTGTGACTAGGGCAAGGGTAGCAGGCTGCCCTTGGCCAACTCGATCAGTGGGCCCGGTAACAACCCGAGCAGCACGGTAATCACGGCGCAAAGGCCTACGGTTGCCAACAGACCCGGCGCATAGAGTGGTTCGGGCGTCGTGTCCTCGGCGTCCTTGAGATACATTTGAACGATCAGGCCCATGTAGTAATAGAGCGAAATCGCACTGGTAAGGACACCCACCACCGCGACCCAGACCCACCCGGCCTCGACCGCGGCGGCGAAGAGGTAGATTTTGCCGACAAAGCCACCAGTCGGTGGGATTCCTGTGAGCGCCAGCAAGAAGATCATCATCGACGCCGCCAGAAAAGGCGCCCGCCGGGCCAATCCGGCGTAATCCTCGTAGGTCTCGCCCGCATAGGCACGGCGCTCCAGCAGGACCACGGTGCCGAAAGCGCCGGCGGTGATGAAGGTATAGGCCGCTAGATAGAAGAGAACCGCCCATTGACCGTCCTCGGTGGCCGTCAAGACTCCGATCAGAACATAGCCCGCATGAGCGATCGAACTGTAGGCCAGCATGCGTTTGACATTCTTCTGTGTCAGCGCGGCGAGGTTGCCCCAGATCATCGTGATTGTCGCAAGGGCGGCTGTCAGCCACTGCCAATCGGGCGTCAAGAAAGCCAACCCTTGGTAGAAAATCCTTACCAAGACGGCAAAGGAGGCTGCCTTTGAAGCGATCGCCAGAAAACTGGTGATCGGAGTCGGCGCACCGACATAGACATCCGGTGTCCAAACGTGGAACGGAACCACCGCGACCTTGAAGAAGAGACCCATTGCAAGAAGAAGCCAGCCGAGAGCGACGAGCACCTGGCCGTCGCCGGCCGCCACGGCCAAGCTCAGCGCGTCACTCAAACCCGCAAGCTCGAGCGTACCGGTGGCGCCATAGAGAAGCGAGACGCCATAGAGCAAGATGCCGCTCGATAGCGCACCCAACACGAAGTACTTGAGCGCCGCTTCGGTGGACTTGAGCTGATGCTTGAAGTAGCCGGCCAGGATGTAACTCGAAAGCGCCATCAACTCGAGCGAGATCCAGATCGACAGCAGGTTAAAACCGCTGACCATCAACAGCATGCCGGTGGTAGCGAAGAGGATGAGGGCGTAGTACTCCCCCGGCCGGTAACCACCTTCGGCGACAAAGCGCTCGGAGAGAAAGATCGTCAGGGTCGCAGCGATCAGGAGCAGGATCTTCCAGAAGAACGCGTAGCCGTCGAGAACAAACATCCCCGACAGAATCACCTCGGGAACTTCGCGTCCACCCTGCAACCAAAACACCAGCCCACCGGTCATCGCCAGGGCCGCGACCGCACACACCGAGCAGCCACGGTGACCATTCCCGCCGTTGTCGCGGCCGTACGAACCGGCGACCAGCATCGCCATTCCCGCCACCGCGAGAAAAATCTCGGGAGCAAGGAGAAGAAAGTCTCTGATCGGAATCGCCGTCATCGCAGTCTAGTGTTCGTTCTCGGAATGAACGGCGGCCGGTTGCAGCACGGCTCCGGTTCCCATTTCTCGCTCGCCGACCTTTTGGACGATGTAGTCGATGGGTTGCTCCAGCACTCGGAAGAACGGCTTCGGATAGAGACCGATCCAAAAACAGAGCACCACGATGGGTAGCAGATAGGCCAGCTCGCGTCCGTTCAGATCCTTCAGATTCTCGTTCTCGCTTCCTTTCAAGGGCCCAAAGAACACCCGTTGATACATCCACAGCATGTAGGCCGCCCCCAGGACGATCCCTATGGCGCCAACCAGAGCCCACCACCAAACCCGATTAAAAGCACCGACAAGAATCGTGAACTCGCCAACAAAGCCGTTGAGCGTCGGTAAGCCGATCGACGACATGGTGATGATCAAGAAGATCGTGGCGAACTTCGGCATTACCGCCGAAATCCCGCCGTACTCCGCGATCATCCGCGTGTGCCGGCGCTCATAAATGACTCCTACCAGAAGAAAGAGGGCGCCGGTCGAAAGCCCGTGGTTGATCATCTGCAAGACGCTGCCGTTGAGACCCGGCCCGTTGAGCGCAAAGAGCCCCAGCATCACAAACCCCAAATGGCTCACCGAGGAGTAGGCCACCAGCTTCTTCATGTCCTTTTGCGCCATCGCCACCAGCGCGCCATAGACGATGCCGATGATCGACAAGAACGCCATCCAAGGAAGAAGTCGCCACGTCGCCTCCGGGAGGATCGGCAGCGAAAAACGCACAAAGCCGTAGGTGCCCATCTTCAAGAGCACGCCGGCAAGGATCACCGAACCAGCCGTGGGCGCCTCGACGTGGGCGTCTGGTAGCCAGGTGTGAAAGGGAAACATCGGCACCTTGATCGCAAAACCCACAAAGAAAGCGAGAAACACCCAGAACTGGAGGTCGCCTGGGATCGAGTTCGAGATCTCGTGGAACTGTGGAATAAAGAAGGTGCGTTCGTTGCCGAGACCGCCGTACCCGAGAAGACCGCTTGAGTTGTAGAAGTACAACGCCAGGATGCCGAGCAGCATTAGGACCGAGCCCACGAGTGTGTACAGGAAGAACTTGATCGCCGCGTAGAGCCTCCGTGGACCGCCCCAGATACCGATCAAGAAATACATCGGCACCAGCATGACTTCCCAGAACACATAGAAGAGAAAGAAGTCCATCGCCATGAAGACACCCAGCATCCCCGTCTGCAGGAGCAACATGAAGACGTAGTACTCCTTCTCACGAACCTCGATAGCCGACCACGAGGAGAGAAAAGCGAGGACGCCGAGAAAAGTGGTCAACAGAACCAGCAGCAGTGAGATCCCGTCGATACCGAACTCGTAGCGCACACCAAGAGTCTTGATCCAGGTCGCGCTCTCGCGGAACTGGAACAGATCGCCACCGCGCTCAAATGCGAACCAGAGCGGCAACGAGATCACAAAGTCGATAACCGCTACCCACGTTGCGAACCGGCGAATTGAGCCGCCATTGTCCTTGTTCATAAAGAGCACGAGAATGGCTCCGAACAACGGGATGTAGCAGACGATGCTCAGAATCGGGATGTCTTGGACCCAGTCGAACATGGATTTCTCCTAGCGGTCTTCAACCTCAGCCAACGCGAAGAATCAGATAAAAACAAGTCACTACCAGCATGCCGACGGCCAACACCAGCGCGTATTGCGAGACCAAACCGGATTGGAGGCTGCGGAAAAACCGCGAGCACACCTTCATGATCCAGCCGATGAAGTTGACGAGGCCGTCGACGACATACTTGTCAAAGAATCCGGACAGCAGAGACACACCGACGGTGACGTGACGGGACCCGTTGACCAGGAATCCATCGATGACGCCTGAATCGAAGCGGAATAGACCCCGAGCCGCGGCCCAGGTTCCTTTGATAATCGAGGCATCGTAGATCTCGTCGACCCAGTATTTGTTGAGCAGCAACCGGTGGATGGCCGGTGAGCGTTCGGCCCAGCGCTCGCCCCCCTCGAGACCGGCGGTCTCGCCCGCCCCATAGATCTTGCGGGCGGTCAAGATCCCGCCCACCGCCACCACGATCGAAGCCGCGATCAGCACCAGCTCTGTGACCAGATCGGCATGATGGCCGTGACCCCCATGACCGACAGCGGCGATCACCGGCTCGAGAAACCCGTCGAGCCAGTTGATGTCGAGCGAGCCCAGCTTCGGAATCCCCACCCAACCCGCCACCACCGAGCCCACCGCCAGGATCACGAGCGGCACCGTCATCACCCGCGGCGACTCGTGCAAATGGGAGAGTTGCTCCTCGGTGCCGCGGAACTTGCCGTGAAAGGTCAACGTCAGACAACGCCACATATAGAAGGCCGTCAAGGCCGCCGTCAGGAGTCCGACACCCCACAACAGCTTGTGACCGCCGAACGTGGACGCCAGGATCTGGTCCTTTGAGAAAAAACCGGCCAGCGGCGGGATCCCGGCGATCGCCAGCGTCGCCACCAGAAACGTCCGGTACGTCACCGGCAAGTGTTTCTTCAACCCACCCATCTTGCGCAGATCCTGCTCGCCGCCCATCGCGTGGATGACCGACCCCGAGCCCAGGAACAAAAGCGCCTTGAAGAACGCGTGCGTCCCCAGGTGGAAGATCGCCGCCGTGTAGGCCCCCACACCACAAGCCAGAAACATGTACCCGAGCTGGGAGACCGTCGAGTACGCCAGCACCTTTTTGATGTCGCGCTGGGTCAACGCAATGGTCGCCGCAAACAGCGCCGTCACCGCACCCACCACCGCCACAAATGCCGATGTGCCACCGGCGAGCTGGTACAGCGCGTTCGAGCGCACCACCATGTACACCCCGGCGGTCACCATTGTCGCCGCATGGATCAATGC
>JAOTZA010000464.1 GCA_029861655.1 Acidobacteriota bacterium
CGAGCAGTTTCTCGGGTGGGCGACCGACGACGGCGCGATCGCCCAGAACCCCGATCGGCCGCTCGAGAAGCGTAGGGTGGGCGGCCATATCGCGGATCAAGTCGGCGTCGGGCTCCTCACCCGTCAGGCCGAGCTCGCGAAACGCCTTGTCGCGCCGACGCAAAAGGACTTTCGGGCCCACGCCCAGCAGCTTCAACACCCTCCGCAGTTCCTTCTGATCGAGCGGCTCCTTGCGGTACTCACGATACTGATACTCGATTCCCTTATCCTCCAGCAAGGCGACCGCCTTGCGACAAGTCGATCACGTCCGGGTGCAGATCAATTCGAGCATCGAATCATCCTTCTAGCCTTTCGCCGCCACCGCCATTTCACGCGCGGCCCGAGTGACTCTCTGGACGAGCTCAGGAAGGGCGGCCCGCTTCACCGAACAAAACGCGATCCGCAGATGGCTCGAACCGATCGACACGAGACCCGTGTCGTGGTCTTCGAGAAGGTGCCGCCTCACGGCATCGGCGTCCAGACTTTCGGCCAGCTCCAGAAGCGCAAAACAACCCGCGTTGAACGGCAACGGCCGCAGTAACTCCGGAGCCTCCCGTGCCACCTCCTCCAAAGCCTTCCTCAGGGTTCGGTACCGCTTCTCGAGAACACGCCGCACCTGCTCGACTCGCTCCTCGATCCGTTCATCACGCAGTGCTTGAAGAACGATCATCTGGCTCGCCGCGACCGGTGAGCCGAGCGCGGAGCGGGTCAGACACTTCACCTTGCTCTCGAGCGCTTGCGCGACATCGCTCTCCGGGTCGAACGGAAAAGTGATAAACCCCACGCGACCACCAAAGAAGGAGAGCTCTTTGGTGGCCCCGTCGACCTTGATCGGAACCAGCTGTTCGTGGGCACCGGACAGATCCCAAAAAAGAGAGCGAACGGAGACATCCGGTTCGTAGACCAGACCGGCGTAGGCATCGTCACAGATCACGACGAGCGGGCGGCGGTCCGCCTCTTCGAGAAGACCTGCTATCAGCTCGGCTCGCTCCGAATCGGTCACCGCATAGCCGCCGGGGTTCGAGGGCAGGTTGACGATGGCCACGGCCGGCTCACCCGGGGCGACTCCTGCGAGCGCCTCGGGGATGACCCGGCAGTTGTAGCGGCCGTCCAAGTACGCGGGCGCCGAGAGGATCTCCGCTCCCGTGCGCACGGCGAAGGTCTGGCGGTAGTTTCCCCAGAAGGGCGCCGGCACGACCAGCTTGCGACCCACGCCGCCGAAGAGGTCGGCGACCACTGACAACCCGTGGGTCAAACCGACGGTGACGAGAGGCAGCGTCGAGGGAGCCTCCGGCGAGACGCTGCGCCGTTGCCATTCGCGCCAGCGCTGGCGCAGCTCCGGAAGGCCGTCCACCGGCGAATAGAGAAAGAACCGGTCGGAGTCCCTTGGTTCCAGACCCGCAACCGCTGCGGCCATCGGTTCGAGCGGCAAGGGCGATCCCGCGCCATCGGTGATCTGCCCGATCGTGCCGTTGTAGGTCTTGCCGCGAGCCGCGGCTGCCTGAAATGGGATATCGGGCGGAAAACTCACTCGCCGGCCGAGCGGCGCCAGCGTCGCGAAGAGAGCCGGAGATGCAGCCCCGATCGCTCGGTTTTCGGTGTCTATCTGGTCGGTCATCATCTTATGTCTTGGGGCCCCGGTTGCGAACGCACTGAGTATAGTGTCGTTTATGTCGTCCGACCCATCTCCGCGCCTGCACCGATTCGACTTGCGATTCCCGACCACAGCGGGTACCGACATCCTCGACATGACCCCGGACCTAGAGGCCCGGCTGGCCGAGTCCGGTGTGACTCGCGGGCAGCTTCTCGTCTTCGTGCCCGGTTCGACCGGGGCGGTGACCACCATCGAATACGAGTCCGGATGCCTGGAGGATCTGCGCACCGCGCTCGAACGGGTGGCCCCGGTCGACGGCGAGTACGCCCACAATCTACGCTGGGACGACGGCAACGGCTATTCGCACTTGCGGGCCGCCTTGATCGGTCCGTCGCTGACCCTGCCGATCGAGGGGGGACACCTCGTTCACGGAACCTGGCAACAG
>JAOTZA010000005.1 GCA_029861655.1 Acidobacteriota bacterium
CACCGTTCACGATCGAGGCCGGCGCCCCGAGCCACTCGCTCTATGTCGACGACGGCGGCCGGCTGGGCTTTGGCACATCGACCCCGGTAGCCGATCTCCACGTCAAGAGCGGCAACACCCCGACACTACGTCTCGAGCAGGATGGCTCCTCGGGCTTTACCGCCCAGACCTGGGATGTGGCCGGCAACGAGGCGAACCTCTTTATCCGTGACGCCACCAACGGCTCAACGCTGCCGTTCAGGATCCGTCCCGGCGCCCCGACCAGCGCGATCGATGTCGAGGGGAGCACCGGCGACATCGGCTTCGGGACGTCCTCGCCGGAGACTGCTCTTCACGTCTTTTCGACTGCCGCCGAAAACATCGGCCTGCGGGTGGAAAACAGTGCGGCGTCGTGGGATGCCCGGACCAATACGGGGGGAGACTTTCAAATCACCCTGGAGGGAAGCGGCGTAGCGGAGTTACTCATCCGCAATACGGCGGCGGGCGACGTTGAGAAGTACGTCTTCTCTGACGGCGCTGGAGGCCAACTGATGGAAATCGAGGGTGACGGCGATGTCAACAGCAAGACGGGTGTGTTCGGGATGCTCTCGGATCGGAATGCCAAGACGGACATCAGCACGGTCGATACCGGAAAGGTCCTGGCGCGGGTTGCCGAAATGCCGATCAGCACCTGGCGCTACAAGGCGAACTCGGACGAGCTGCACATGGGTCCGATGGCGCAGGACTTCTACGCCGCTTTCGGTCTCCATGAGGACGGCCAGAGCATCGCTCTGAACGATCTCTCCGGGGTCGCTCTCGCCGCGATCAAAGGGCTCGATGAGGAGCTAGAGAGCCGGAGCCGGATGATCGAGGAGCTCATGGCGCGGGTCGAGGCTCTGGAGGCCGAGCGCGCGACGCAGTAGCGCCTTCGGCTGGCGCTGCGGTTGAGTGACACAGTGACACCGGGCCCGGCTTTTGGACTAAGAAAGAAGGAGGGAACGGAAATGAAGAGAGATTCCGGGAACTGGGAGGTTCCAGGGCTTGGGGTTCTGGTGGCCTTGTCGCTCGCGATAACGCTTCCAGTTGAGGCGCAGGAGGTTGCTGCGCCAGAGACTCTTGGCGCGATGGGGGTGCAAGGCGGCACGATCACCTTTCGTTCGACAACCGGGAACGGCCTGTCCCTCACCGTCGTGGGGGACGGTTTCCGGTCGGTGGAGACGTTCCGTGGCGGTCAAACGCCCACCTTTGCGCCCGTCGATAGAAGAGGGTTCATGATCCCCGACGGGGTCTACACCTGGGAGCTGGTCGAGAACCCGCGGCTGCCGGCTGCAAACGCCAAGGCGGAAGGAAAGCCCGCGAACGGCAGGGCAACTCACCAAGTGGCGGCTCAGGCCGGGCGGCGGCAATTCGGATCCTTCTCGATCTTGAACGGCCTGATGGTCGATTCGACACTCGCCGAAGAGCACGCCGGCCCGATGGCGATGCCCTATTCACCCACGAGCAGTGAAACGCAAGCGCCGGCCGGCTTCGACGACACCGACGCCGCTGCCCAGGACGGCAGATAGAAATGGGCCCTCATCAGGAGGAAGACATGAGAATCACTAGAACTTCCAGTTACGTCCTGGTCGCGCTGACGGGACTTGCCGCCGTGCTCGCCCCGTGTCCCATGGCGGCTCAGGTTTGCCACCTCGGCGACACGTACGTTGACGGCTCGCTGTGCGTCGGTATCGACTGCGTTTGCGGCGCCGGGGGCTTCGGCTTCGACACGATCAAGTTGCAGGAGAACAACCTCAGAATCAAGTTCAACGATACCTCGAGCTCGGCGAGCTTTCCGAACAACGACTGGCAGCTCACGGCCAATGACTCGTCCAACGGAGGCCTGAACCACTTTTCGATCGACGACGTCACCGGTGGGAGGACTCCTTTTCGGATCGAAGCCGGAGCTCCTACCAACACCCTCTACGTCGAGGACGCCGGCGATGTCGGCGTCGGCACGTCGAACCCGGTGACACGGATGCATCTCGTCAAAGGCGACAGCCCAGCGCTGCGGCTCGAACAGGACGGCTCGTCGGGCTTTACTCCCCAGACCTGGGATGTTGCAGGCAACGAGACCAATTTCTTTATCCGTGACGTGACCATGGGCTCAAAGCTGCCGTTCCGAATCAAGCCCGGTGCGCCGGACAACTCGGTTTTCATCGCGGCCAGCGCGAACATCGGCTTGGGCACGGACTCGCCCTCGGTTGAATTGCACGTGCGCCGCACGGACGCGAGTGAAACAATTGTTTTGGCCGAGAACGCTAGCGGATCCAGTCAAAACACCGGATACCGGACAATCAGCAATGGAGTGCAGTGGGATTTTCGATCCGGAACCAACGGGGACCTGCAGCTCACCGAGCAGGGCACAGGCGGAGTGGAGTTTCGGATCGCTGACGGAATTCAGACGGGTAACACCCAGAAGTTCGAGTTCGCTCAAGGCGGCGCGGCCTTGATGGAGATCCAGGCCGACGGCGACGTCAACAGTTTGACAGGCGTGTTCGGGACGCTCTCGGACCGGAATTCGAAAACAGGGATCCGTCCGGTCAACGCCCAGGAGGTTCTGGAGCGGGTGGCCGAGTTGCCGATCAGCACCTGGCGCTACAAGTCGAACTCCGACGAGTTGCACATGGGTCCGATGGCGCAGGATTTCTACGCCGCTTTCGGTCTTCATGAGGGTGGCAAGAACATTGCTCTGAACGATCTTTCCGGGGTCGCCCTGGCGGCGATCCAGGGCCTGAGCGAGGAGTTCGAAGACAAAGAGGCGGCGATTCGTGAGCTCCGTGAGAGCCACGCGGCGCTGGTGGTCGAGAAGGACGCCGCAATCGAGGGGCTGATGGCTCGAGTTGCGGCGCTCGAGGCGACCGTCGCAGGCGAATAGATTCCGCGTTCGGGCGCCGCGATCGGCTCATTCATAGCCGAGCTTCTCGAGTTGTGGCTGGGCGTAGCGTCGAAAAAGCTCGTCGGCCTCGGCTGAGAAAACTTCACTCCAGCCACCGAGTTTGCCTTCGCGAACGAAATACGTCTCACCTTCTTGATGGTGTTCCGAACGTTGCTGCTTGATGCGATCGATGTCGAATCGCTCGATTGTGCTCTCGATGAGTGAGAGCTCGGGGCGAAGCCCGGTCAGCTCCTGGACGACTCGAGTGAGCTCGCTCTGCGGGTCCTTGCGCATGTCCTCATAGCGGACGTGAACAAAGTCATTGTAGCCGGACCATCTGTCGACAAACTGTGACCACGTGTAGGCCGGCGAGATGGGGCGTTCAAAGATCTGGCCGATAAAGCTGGGCAGGTTCGCGCGGATGTCGTCGTAGTCGTCGAAAGGGTATTTCGCGCGCATGTAATCTACCCGCTTGTGGTTGTGTGAGCTCTCCGAGAACTTGAAGTAGTTGTGGTAGTAGAAAGACGAGATGGCGTCGCGTCCGTCGCGCCAAACCACCAGGCAGTTCCGGATGCCGCCACGCCGGAAGAAGTGGCCCTTGATGATTTGTTTCTCCAGGCGCGGGGTGCGATTGTCTCTGAAGCGGATGCCGGACGCGCCGGACAATAGATTGGCGATCCAGGTACCACCGGACTTGGGGAACTCGTTGACAACGTAGACTGGGAGCGCGCGTGACAGCGTGTGGACGAGCGCCAGCCGAGTAGCTGACCTTGCGACGTGCTGGTACCGCATGTCAGAAACAGGAGCGGGAGTGCGAAGGCTGACGGAGCGACTGTAGTGCGCGCCGCAGCGGAAAGTGCGACTCGATCAAGGGCCGGAGTTTTCGGAAGCGGCAGCGGGCGCGTTGGTCCGGCAAAAGGTGAAACCTCGATCGTCGTGGGCGAAGTGCTGGTAGCCGAGACTCCGCATCAGCTCATCGAGTTTTGGGCCGGTGCGTGCCAACGAGATATAGGCAACCCCTTTGGCCAGCTGGCCGCGGGCGCCCTCCAGTGCCTTCTCCTCGGCCCCGTTTGTGGTGACGCTCAGTAGCCTGACTTGCTCGCTGTCGGGCGTTAGCGACGCCAAGATATTGTCCAGAGAGTCCGCCGGAATGGACGCCACCGCGAACTGTCGCGCCTCATCTTCCGTATAGTCGGCACAGTCTTCGACGAAGCCTGCGGCCGGATGTGAGTTCTTGAAATGCAGGTTGAGCTCGGCTCTTTCCGACCAGGCCGCCTTGGTGCAAACGGTAACGCCCTTGAGACCTCTTGCCGCAGCGGCTTCTTCGAAAGAGCGCGCGCTTTCAGGATCCGCCTCGACGACCACCAACCTTCCGTGGGGCTGAACGAGGAGCGCAAAGTACATCGCTCGCGACCTGCCGGCCCTGAGGGTGTCTCGTGGAGCACCCACTTGCACGACAACCGAGTCACTGCGCAGCAGACTGTATGGCGGCTTCGACCGCCTGAACCTGAGGCCGATGCCGTACTTGATCCTGAAGGGAACCGCAGCCATCAAGGCGTTGAAGATACGAACGAGCTTCAGATGCAGAGGGTGGCGGTGTGACCACTGAAAGCGAAGGTATTCCTTGTCAATCCGAGGTGGTTCCGACATCAAGGCTCATACTCTCTTCTGTCAGTGGGGGTCGTTCGCGGAGCAACTGCGGAGCAGCGGGAGTCTAGCAAACTCCAGTGGTGAGATCTCAGGGGCTCGAAGGCGAAGACCGTGGGCCTCACCCACCTTTGTCAGGCCCCGTGCCCCGGTACGGCGAGCGGAAAGAGCCTGACAAAAAGCTCGATCAGCTCCTACTTTATGACCAGTGTCTCTTTTTCGAGCGGTCGGCCGCCAGGCCGCGACGCCAGCGGCATCGTTGGCGCCGCGTTCGCTGTGTCGGGGGCCGGTTCGCCAAGTTGCGCCAGCTTGTCTTCGGCGAGGCGACGGGCCTCTGCAGTCAGGCCAGCCTTGCGAATCAGCAGCACGACAAGGAATTGGATCACCAGGAAGGCCAACCCCAAACGGAGGTTGCCACTGGTCGCCACCAAAAGTGCCATGAGGCAAAAAGCCAAAACCAGTCCGTACAGGGTGAGGTTGACCCTGGAGCGGGCGACGCGTGTTTCCAGCAAGAGGTGGTGCAAGTGCTTGCGGTCGCCGTGAAAGATCCCGGCCACTCGGCCCATTTTCGGATGGCCGCGCAGAAAGCGGTACCACATCACTAGAAGACTGTCGATTACCGGGAGTCCCAAGGCGAGGATCGGCACCAGGATGGCGACGGTTGCAGAGGCCTTAACCGAGGTGCGTAGTGTGAGGGACGCAAGGATGAATCCGAGAAGCAACGAACCCGAATCTCCCATGTAGATCCTCGCGGGCCGGCGGTTGTGGCGTAGGAACCCGAGACATGCGCCGACAATGCAACTGGTGGTGATGACAATCTCTGGGCTCGGCTGAAGCACCGCAAGCACCAGCAAGCTGCTCGAGATGATGGCCACGATACCCGCGGCGAGGCCGTCGAGCCCGTCGATGAGGTTGATGGCATTTGTCACGCCCACGATCCAGAGCACAGAGAGGATTGGGGCGACCGCACCAACTGTCAATTTGGCCTCCCAGGGTAATCGCAGCGCTTCGAACTGCCACCCGACGGCGACGAGCAGAGATGCAGCAGCGGCCTGAACAACCAACTTGACCAACGGTCCGACCGGGCGGACATCGTCCGCGAGGCCGAGTACAAAGATGATGAGGGCGCCCACCCCGAACCAGTACATCTCCGACCGCGAAGAGCCCATAAAGGTGCCGTGGGAGAGCAGCTTGAGGCAGGGTGCCAGCGAAAACAAGATCCCGCCCGCAATGGCGATGCCCCCGAGACGCGGAATCGGCTGCGGTTGCCGCTTTCGCCCCCCCGGCATGTCCAGTGCTCGGAGCCGCAGGGCGAGGCGCAGTGCGACTGGCGTGAGCAGCAGGGTGACGGTAGCGGCCAAAAGAGCCGGTAGCATCACTTGTAGCCATAGCATGAAGACATTCTAGTACGATCGTGCCCGCCCGCCGGGCTGTAAGAAAATGCCTTCTCGCCGGCGCCGTCAGGAGACCGCCGGCTTGTTCCGAGTGCCTCGAGACCCTATGCTTACGGCCGAGGCGGATTGAGAGAATGAGTCGAGTTGTGGTTGTCGGTGCCGGGGGAATGCTTGGACATAAAGTCTGCCAACTTTTGAAGGGTCACAAAGTCGTTGGTTTGGTGCGCGGAGCAGTAGTCCAATACCAGGTTTTTCCGCTCGTTTTTGACAACGTCTCTCTACGTGGCGAGGTGGATGTGCTTTCCGGGGATCGTCTGCGCACGGTCCTTCAGGAGGAACAACCGCAGTTCGTAATCAACTGTGTCGGTGTTGTCAAGCAGCTCGAAGAAGCGAACGATCCATGCCTGACAGTCGCCATCAACTCGCTCCTGCCACACCAGTTGGCGCGCTGGTGCGGCGAGATCGGCGCGCGGCTTGTCCACATCAGCACCGACTGTGTCTTCGACGGTAGTCGAGGCTCGTATCTCGAGTCCGACGTTTCCGACGCGCGGGATTTTTACGGTCGCAGCAAGGCCCTGGGCGAAACACTGCCTGCTGAAACAGCTGCGCTGACGCTGAGGACGTCGTTTATCGGTCGCGAGCTCAAGAGCAGGACGCACGGACTCGTCGAATGGTTCCTCGCACAGTCCGGCAAGGGCGTAGATGGCTATGCAAACGTGATCTACTCCGGGGTCACCTCGATCGAGCTGGCGAAGGTGATCCTCCGGTTGGTAGACGACAGGATGAACCTGTCCGGAGTGTTTCAAGTGGCAAGCGAGCCCATCAGCAAGTATGATCTTTTGACGCTGATTCGTCAGGCTTATGGATTGGAAATCGAGGTTCGAAGGAGCCAGACGCCGGTCAGCGATCGTAGCCTCGTGATGGGCGCCTTTTCGGACGCTACCGGCTACAAAGCTCCCAGTTGGGCCCAGATGATCAGCGCCATGCATGACGATCCGACACCGTACGAAAAATGGAAGGGCGGAGGCTAACCAGTGATTCTCGAGGGTAAGTCGATTCTAGTCACCGGAGGCACGGGCTCTTTGGGTCAGGTACTCGTCCGCCGGATGTTGAGTGGCGAGTTGGGTAACCCGGGCAAGATCATCGTGATGTCGCGTGACGAAGCTAAACAGCACGCGATGAGAGTCGGATACATGAGTCGGAAGGTCACGACGGACGAGGTGATCTACCATAACTTCGAAAAGCTGTTGGAGTTTCGGATTGGCGATGTTCGCAGCTACGCGGACGTGTGTTCGGCGATCAGGGGCGTCGATATCGTAGCCAACGCGGCGGCGCTCAAACAGGTACCGACCTGCGAGTACTTTCCTGAACAGGCAGTGGCGACCAACTGCAAGGGGCCGGAGAATGTCGTTCGCGCGATACGTGAGCACGGCTATCCGGTCGAGACCGTCATCGGCATCAGCACCGACAAGGCCTGCAAGCCCGTCAATGTGATGGGAATGACCAAGGCCATTCAAGAGCGGATATTCCTCGCAGCCAACATCCTCATACCCTCGACGAGATTCGTCTGCGTGCGCTATGGGAATGTCCTTTCGTCACGGGGGTCGGTGGTGCCGCTCTTCGAGGAGCAGATTCGCGCTGGCGGCCCGGTGACTCTAACCAGCCCGGAAATGACGCGGTTTCTGCTCAGCCTCGACGATGCGGTGAACGTGGTGTTTCAGGCCCTCAGAGAAGCGCGAGCCGGTGAAACTTATGTGCCCATTGTCCGAGCCGCTCGAGTGACCGATATTGCCCGGGCGATGATCGGTCCGCGAAACATCGAGACCAAGATCATCGGCGTTCGCCCCGGTGAGAAGCTAGCGGAGGTGTTGGTGTCCGAAGAGGAATGCCATCACGTTGTCCGCCGGGGCGACTTCTACGTGATCCTGCCGTTGCTCCCGGAGGTTCGGGCCGAAGAGAAGGGGGACCTTGCGCTGGAGCATGAGTACAGCTCTGACGACGACTTGTTGGATCTCGACGGCACCGTGGCCCTGCTGGAGCGCCACGGATTGCTTCCGGAGCAGGTCGCGGTCGAGAGCGAACGGGTCATGGGCTGAAGCCGCGGAGTCTCTTCGAAGTCGCGAATGGTGAGGGTGATGTGATGACAGGGCGTCTCAAAGTAGCCACGATCGTGGGTACCCGCCCCGAGTTGATCAAGCTGTCGCGAGTCATCGCGGAGCTCGATCTGCGGACCGACCACGTTCTCGTCCATACGGGGCAAAACTACGACTACGAGCTCAACGGGGTTTTCTTCGAAGAGCTCGAGATACGCAAGCCCGATCACTTCCTCGAGGCGGCAGGTGAGACGGCTGCTGCGACCGTCGGACAAGTGATCGAGCGAGCCGACCATGTTTTGAGCGCCGAGACGCCGAACGCTCTGCTGGTACTAGGCGACACCAACAGCTGTATGGCCGCCTACTCGGCGAAGCGGTTGAAGATTCCTGTCTTTCACATGGAAGCTGGAAACCGCTCGTTCGACGAGAGGGTGCCGGAGGAGATCAACCGTCGGCTGATCGATCATCTGAGCGATATCAACCTGCCCTATACCGAGCATGCGCGGCGTTACTTGCTCTCCGAGGGCCTCGACCCGGCGCGCGTGATCAAGACGGGCTCTCCCATGCGGGAGGTGCTGTCGCACCATCGCGACGGCATCGACGGTTCCGATGTCCTCGCGAGGCTCGAGCTCGAGCGCGACGGCTTTCTGGTCGCCAGCGCCCACCGGGAGGAGAACGTCGACGATCCGGATCGACTGCGGCGTCTTTTCGAGGGTCTCAATGCGCTCGTTGAGACTTACGACCGGCCGGTAGTGTTCTCGACTCATCCGCGCACCCGCAACAGACTGGATTCACTCGATGGTGCCGAGCCGGACCAGCGGATTCGATTTCTCAAGGCCCTGGGTTTCTTGGATTACATCAAGCTCCAGAGAGAGGCGTTTTGCGTTTTGAGCGATAGCGGCTCGCTCACCGAGGAAGCCTCGATCCTGGACTTTCCGGCGGTTACGCTGCGCGACGCTCACGAGCGCCCCGAAGGCATGGACCAGGCCACGCTGCTCATGTCCGGGCTCGAAAGCGAGAGAATCCTGCAGGCAGTCGCCTTGGCGACGGACCAACATTCCCGGGAAACGAGAAGGTTGGATCTGGTCGATGACTACAAGGCCACCAACGTCTCGAGGAAAGTCGTCAGGATTATTCTGAGCTACATCGACTACGTGCGGTCGACGGTCTGGCGAGAGACGACTTAGCGAGGCCGACCGTTCACACGGGAACACGTGGGCCGAGCTGCCAGAAAACCAGACCGATTGGAAGGTGAACACATGAAAGCCCTAGCCTCGGTCTTGGATTCCTGATCTGGACATTATCCGGAAGCGCCGCTCTCCCGACCGAACAGCCGGAAGAACGTCCACCCAATATTGTCTTCTTGCTCGCGGACGACATGGGCTGGGGCGACCTCAATTCCTACGGCAACAGCTTTGTGAGGACTCCAAATCTGGACAATCTCGCGCACCGGGGCACACGGTATACCCAATTCTATGTGGCCTCGCCGGTCTGCTCTCCCACTCGAGTCTCCTTCATGACAGGGCACTTTCCCGCACGTCACGGTTTCCACTACGTTTGCGCCCATGCCACAGCATCGAACAAGAAACACGGAGTCCCGAACTGGCTGCCCCCTTTTGTTCCCACCATTACCTCGATCCTAAAGAATGCCGGCTATGCGACCGGCCACTTCGGTAAATGGCACCTCGGATCGAAGAAGTTTCCCAGCCCCGGCGCCTACGGAATCGATGATCACCGTATCCTCGGAGGACCCGGGCCGCGGCCTGGACTCGTCGGCAGCGCGGGAGTCCGATGGCTGACACCAGCACCCGGTGAGAGGAACTGGGACGCAAACCGCGTCGAATACATCGCCGATGAAGCGATTCGCTTTATCGAAGCAAACAAAAACAGTCCATTCTACCTCAACGTCTGGACGATCCTTCCACACGCCGTTCTGTTGCCAACCGACGAGCAACTCGCGCAGTATCGAAACATGCGCCGGCCCGACATCCCACACATGAGTCCCCGCGAGGTCTATCATGCTTCGCTTACCGCTCTCGACACCGCCATGGGTCGGATCATCGACAAGATCGACTCCTCGGGACTCTCAGACAAGACGTTGATCCTTTTCTCGAGCGACAACGGTCCCGAGCGTCGGTCTCTTAGTGTGACCGCGCACAGCGCCGCAGCAAGTACCGGCCCTTTTCGCGGCCAGAAGAGTAGCCTCTACGAAGGAGGCGTGCGGATGCCGCTCATTGTCACCTGGCCTGGAAGGCTCCCTGCCAACAGGGTCGACGACTCTTCCGTCGTGAGCTCAGTCGACTATCTGCCCACGATCCTGAAACTTGCGGGTGTCCCGATGCCCGACGACGTCCAACCCGATGGCGAAGATGTCTCGGATGTTTTCGAGGGAAACCCCCGCGAACGAACGAGACTTCTCTATTGGGAGAATCGGTTCAACTACAGAGCGGACCACCCCATCCATGTCAGTCCCGGACGCGCTGTCAGAGAAGGGAAGTGGAAGTTTCACATGACGAGAGACGGAACCCGAAGAGAACTCTACGATATTCCCAACGACCCAACAGAGTTGACAAACCTGGTAAATGAGCACCCCGGAGTCGCAGAATCCTTGGCCCAAAAGTTGGAAGCGTGGGCCAACTCCCTCCCCGAAGGCCCCTACGATGAAGATGCCGGAAAAAGAGAATGGAAATGGCCCGAACCCTTACCGGAATAAAATGCGCCTTGCGAGCGCGAGGATCATCTCTGTATTACAGAAATTACCATCGCCGGGTCCTAGGTGGCTTGCCTTTCGATCTCGGCCGGACCGACGGTCTCGGTGAGGCCCCGGACCGCCGCGACTCTGAGCCCCCGACCGTCGTTTCCGAAGAGGACTTCACCGTCGCGCACGGTGCAGTGCTGACCGTGGGCTAGAGATATCCGAGGCTCTTGAGCCGCTCGATGAGCTCGCGGTTCTCCTGCACCAAGGCAGGCAGATCGTCCGCGTATTCGGCGAGCTCGAGCCCGAGCTTCTCGGCCATATCAGGGAGTGACTCCGAAAGGTCACGGGTCTCGTCGGGGTCGTTGGCCAGGTCGAAGAGGCCCTTGAACTCTCCCCGGTAGAGCTTGAAGCGTCCCCTCGTCACCGCGAAGGTGCCCCTCCAGAAGGAGATGGTCGCCCGCCGCGGTTTCAGCTTACGGATCGATCCGCCATCCATGGCGTGGGGAGCCTCGATGTCCAGGAGATCGAGGACGGTCGGCAGGATGTCCAGGGTACTGGTGGCGAGCCGGGGGTCAATGGTGGAGGTGAGGGGATGTCCGTTCAGACTCAACAACAGGGGCACGTGCAGCTCCCGTCCGTGGAGGCTGTTGCAATGGTGCCAGACGTTCTCCTCACCGAGCCATTCGCCGTGGTCGGAGGTGAAAACGATCAGGGCCTGCTCCACCATTCGGAGCTCCTCCAGCTTGTGGAGCAAGCGCCCGACCTGCTCGTCGGCGAAGAGGATGTCGTCGTCGTAGCTGTCACGGAAGTGCTTCACCTGGGCGGGGCTCAAGGCGTCGCCCCGGAGGTGCCACTGCACTCCTTCGGAGAGGCCGGTCATCTGGGGCACCCTTTGCATCACCGACGCCACAGCCGATTCCGCGCCCTTTGGTGACGCGGCCTGCAGCTGCGGCCTCGTCTGGCCTTTGCGATCGTGATCGGTGAGCGCTTTGTCCACGACTGAGGTTCGACTGTAGCGCCGCACCTTCTCGGGAGGGAAAAACGGGCGGTGCGGTCCGAAGTAGTGGACCCAGAGGTGGAGGGAACTTTCTTCCCGATGCTCCTCGAGCCACTCCAAGGCCCGGTCCGTAACCTGGTACGCGGTCCCCTGCTTTTGTTCCGGGGACGTCAGGTGTTCGAAGTTGACGTAGGCTTCGTAGCCCCGGCCGTGACGCTTTGGAGAGAAATTCTGGTTCGTTGTGAAGGCGGCGGTTCGAAAGCCCCGGTCGCGCAGGATCTCGGCCAAGGTCCTGGTCACGCTGTCTTGCGCTTCTCCCGCTTGCTCCGAGGACCGCTCGTCGGGCATGAGCGAGCCGCTCAAGAAGTCGAACACCGCCGGGCGCGTGCAGGGGGCCGAGCTCTGCGTCCGGCGGTAGATTGACCTTTCGCCGAAGAAACGATCGATGTTGGGCGACGTGTCGCGTTCGTATCCGTAGATGCCCATCCGATCGGGCCGCAGAGTATCGACAGAGATAAGAATCACGTGGCGTGGTCGTAGCTGCAACGGTCCCGGCTTCGAACAGGCCGCAGCTGAGGCGACGACTGCGAGAAGCAGTAGAAGAAAACGCCGGGCACTCGGAGCGGGTTTGGCTGAGAGTTTGCGGAGGCTTTTCATTGGACCAGAGGTGAACTGCTCGAGCCGGCGTTTGATTTCAGGGTCCGGGGTCGTATCCCAGCGCCGACATCGTAGACCCCCAAGCATCTTGGATTTGCGCCACCGAGCTCGAGTTCAGCTGCTCCCGCCACTGCCCGGCCGTCGCGGAGCGCACGAAAGGTATGTCGTTTCTGCTGGTGCGGCCGTCGGTCCAGCGGTGTCCAAGCTGGGCCTCCGCTTTGCGCATCTTGGCTACAGAGCTTATTTCCACGCTCTTGCGAACCTCCTCTTCGCTCGCCGGGAACCCGAGTTCCGCTAGTGCCGGCACGAGAGTCTCGACAGGCCGGCTCAGCAGATCTTCGTATCGGATAACGACCGCGTTTGCACCGTTCTGTCGAGCCCCCAGCCAACTGTCCACGTGCCGTTTCCACGTTCCGAAAGCGTCTGTTCGGCCGGCGACGAACTCACCAACGAAATGCTCCAGGGAGACCTGCTCCGAAAGCGTTCGCCGGCGAATCTGGTAGTGATAGTAGGAGACAGCGACATCCCGAGGATCGCGGACGACATACAGAACGCGCGGATACTCCGGCTGAAAGGGCTCATGGCTCTTCAAAATCCGCTGCGAAGCAAGCGTGAGTAGGTCGCTGTTCGCAACCCCGTAGATCGAGGGAACGCGGGCCTCCAGGTTGGCGAAGGTGATCGGATCGGCCGCGGTTGACTTCAGATTCCCGAGAATGAAACGTAGCCAAGTGTTGCCCGACTTCGGATAGGACACCAGGAAAAAGTCCGATGGACGCACCGTGAGCTGTTTGTGCGCCGGCAGCAGGCCGAAGAGTCGCAAAGTTCTGACTGTGTGCTGTCGTTCTCTAAGAGCTCTCTGCAGGGTCAGGAATTTCCGCCTCAGCCAGCTGTTGGCCGCAGTCGCGACTCGAAAGCGCAGTGAGTGACGCATCCAGATTCGGTAGCATATGCGCTTGACTGCGCGGGTACCAGGGATGTCGATGAGAGTCTCGCCGCGTGGGCCGCTGAGGTCCAACGGCCGAACGAGCGTGGGATAATCAGGAACGCCCCGCCGTTGGCTGTAGTCTAGCGAGCACCAGGATCTTCGATCGCTTTCTCGGAATAGAAGCCCGTTTTGCCCACACAACGCATGCGGCGCGATCTCGCTCTTAATGCGCTCGGGAGTGCGCTCAAGGTCTTCGTGATCGGTTGGCTGATCCGCGTCGCGGGCCAGCAGATGTCCGTCGCAGCCTTCGGCCTCTTCCTCTTGGCGCGACGACTGGCCGATACCGGTGCGACTCTCCTGCAGGCCGGTACGGCGGCTACGCTGATGCGTTTTCTGCCGATCCACGCTCGGGAGCCGGGCGCACGGCGGTATCTGCTGCTCGTAGCCCTGGGCTGGTCGGTCATCACGACGGTAGGCGTCGGTGTGATTTGTGTGACTCTCGGGCCAAAGCTCGGCCGCTGGATGTTCCCGGACGCTGCCGAGCAGGGCAAACTACTGGTTTATACAGCGGCTCTAACAATTGCCGGGATTCTCACGTTTCAGGCACTGGCGACGACCCTCGGCCAACGCCATATCGTTCGGGCCAACCTGATCGGTCTGCTCGCAGGTGGTGGTTTCGGCCTGATGTATCTCCTGGTCACCGGCCAGCAGGAATCACCGCTGCCAGCTCTGGGGGTACAGGCCGCCGGTTCAGCGGTCGCGTCACTGGCTTTTCTCGGGTTCTATCTCAAGGGAGCGTGGTCATCTGTACCGCTGTCCGGGAAACGGCCTCTCGATTTTCGTGAGATGTTCATCGAATATGGGCTGCCCAGGACCATCGTTGGTTTCATGGACGCAGGTTTGCTGCTCCTGGGGCCCTGGCTGATAAGGGATCGTGTCGACCTTGCAGGCTACTTGCTTGCCGCACTCGTGATCTTCCGAGTGGCTCAAGCCGCCATACAGCCCGTGGCTCAGCTCGCCTTTGTGGTGACGGCCGAATTTGTGGGCCAGAGTCACTCGGCGGGTATTTCCAGCGGCGTTAGGCTGATCGTCGGAGCTGTCCTTCATCTCGGGACCGTAGGTCTGGCTTTTCTCGTGCCCTGGGCAGGTTTCCTGGTGGTACTGTGGCTAGGGCCGGGACCCGTCAGCAGGGGTGTGATGCAGTTGTACATTCCGCTTCTTTTCGGCCTGCTGCCCTACACCTTGTTCCGAGGCCTGAAAGGCGTTGTCGAAGCCGATTCGGTTCGCCCGTTGAATCTGATATCGCTAGGAGCCAGTGCCGCCGGCCTGGTGTTGGTCTTCTTCGCCGTTTCACGAGTCAGGTCACAGGAGGATGCCGTTGTCGCCGCCCTCAACGTGGCGTTCGTGCTCGCTGGCGGTCTGAGTCTCGTTTGGCTCCGCGATCGGCTACCCGCGATCAGGTATCTCGGCTTGGCTCACCTACTGGTATTGGTCCTCGTTGTTTTTTCCACGAACTGGTGGCTCGCTCAGAATGCCACTGCTCCGCGGCTGGCGATCGGGCTTCTGCTGACGGCGATGGCCACGGCGTTCATGGTCGGATACGGACGGTCTCGATTCCTGAACGACTGCCGCTCGTTTCTGACCGGTGGCGCGGGTTGAAGGACCTTTGCGCTCGCCGCGCAAACGAGGATGGCGGTCTCTTAACCGCTAAGTTCTGTTTTTAATGACTCTTTTCCAGGCATACGCTCGAGTCGGGCTCACGCCGCTTTCGCTCCTCCGCGATCGCAGGACGTCACCGCAATGAGCAACGAGACCTTTTTCGTCGCGTTCTACTTGCTGTGCGCGCTCTTGCTGGCCAGTGTCACGGCGGCCGCGGTCGTTGAGTGGAAGACGCGCAACCCGGCGCTTTTGTTTTGGTTGGCGTTGCTGGCAATCTACGTTGTCCCGTGCCTGAGAGACCCTTTCAACCCTTATGCCTTCATTCTCGAGCATAGGGACGGCAAGCTCGGCTGGGGGCTGGACCTTCGGTTCAACCCTGTACTGCTGCGAGCACAGCTGTTTGCGATCGGTTTCGTGCTGTTTTATCTGCTGACCAAAGCGGCCCTTTATCGTACGGAACGGAGAGCCGCTGCGGCCTCAGGCCGATTCCGTCTGAAAGAGTCCATCGCCCGCCTGTCGCGAACATCCTCGATGTCCGGGTTGACAACGACTGTGCTGCTAATAGGGCTTGCACTCGCCGGTTATTCGGTTGTGGCGGTTCACGGCTTCGCAGGCGTCCTTGAGTCGGGTTACCAAAGCTACTACATGGAGTCCTTCACGCCCGCGAAGTTGCTCAGTGATTACGTCTTCTGGGCATTTGGTGGAAGTGCGTTCGTTGCGTGGAGCCGGCGCCGGTACGGTCTACTTTGCGTGATCGTAGCGATCTTCCTCAGCCAGTTCGCCATGTCGATGGCCCGGGGGGTGTGGATCTCGGTCGCGACTCCTTTTGTTCTGCACGTGCTCTTCCGGCGATGGTCCCTTCGGAACTGGATCCGTATCATCGCCGGTGGCGGTCTTGCCTACACCGTGATTGTGCTGATGTTACTGCTCCGTTTCGAGGGTGGATTGCTGAAAGCGTTCGACGCGCTGGCGTCGCCGCGCTTCTACAACAAGGTCACAGAACAGCTGCAAGCGGGCCAAGGTGAGGCCAGACGGCGCGTCGGCTACTACTTCTTCATGCAGGAGGGCATCGAGTACGAAGGCTTCGCCACCGGGCAGTCGTTTCGTCGTCTGCTGATGTTGCCTATCCCTTCGGCGTGGGCGGGAAGTCTGAAGCCGCGTCCGATCACCGAGCGCCAGTACGATCGGTACTATGGGTTGGAAGGTGTGCGCCGGAGCAATCAGTCGGCGGGACAACTGCCAACGCTGGTCTTTGGCAGCGCGTACGCCAACTTCGGCTGGTTTGGAATGGTAGTGGGCGCGTTCTGGGCCGGATTGTTCGGTTTCTTCTCGGTCAAGATCAAGCGCGCTTCTCCGGTCGACCAGGCCCTGTACTACGGGGCACTTGGCAACCTCTTGTTGTTTGCCTCTCGAGGGGCCATCTACAACGCGGTCGCACGCATGTTCTGGGCGTCACTCATTGTGTTCCTGACCTTATGGGCCTGGAGGCAGGTCCAACGGCACCTCCGGCCGAAGGCGGGCGGCAACCGGGTCGGGCTGAGCAACGGTAGCCGAGCAGATCTCACGCCAACGCAGATCCCCCAACGCTCCCCTAACTTCTAGTCGAAGGCCGCGCCCGTGGCTGCGGCCACTTCGCGGAGGGCGTGTTGAAAGTCGCTCCGGATGCGACGAATGTCATGTTCATGGCGCCCGAGGTCGCCGGCCACCGCCGCGATTTCGCGCCGCAGGCCCTTGTCGCTGGCCAGTTGCTCGATGGCGTGCTCGAGTGCCGTGGCGTCTTGGCGGTCCACGGCAAGAGCCCAGCCTTTGGTCTGGGCGGATTGGACAAAAGCGGCCACACTCGGTCCGTAGATGAGGATCGGCACGCCCGAGAAAAGGTATTCCGGTATCTTGCTCGGCCACGAGTAGCGAATGAACCGAACCGAACCCGGGTCGAAGTTGAACGGAAGCAGCAGAATGTCCTGTTGGCGCAGCAAGTGCGGTACCTGTTGGTGCGGTACCATCGAAACGAAACGAACGTGTTGTCGATCGTCAAGTTCAGATAACAGTGCGCGGCTTCTGGCGGAGCAGGCCAACACAAGCTCTATGTTCACCGCTCGGTCACGCAGGCGCCGAACTGCCTCAGCCACCTCCACGATCGCGCGATGGTTCGTGTTCCGCAGCACCGAACCGCCGTAGAAGATCCTAACGGGATCAGTCGAGGACCCTCCTGTGGGATGCGGATCGATTGGGGCGGATGATCCCGGCAATTCGGCGCCGGCTCGCACCGCCTGAAACTCGAGACCGTACCGAAGCCGGTACGTTTCCGTCATCGCGTCCGAAAGAGACAGTCGAAGTCGTGCACGCTCGGCGGCTTTCAGGAACTCACGTCGATTCAGCCGGTTGAGTATCTGAGCCACGGGGAAGATGTTGCGCTCGGGAATACCGCAAACAGGCCAGTCGGACACGTAGTCATCCATGATGTGGATCACGAGTGGCACGCCGAGAAGATCGACGATCGTGTTCGTAAGCCTGCTCAGGGAGAGCCGTCCGAGAAAGCTGTAGACCACCTGCGGGTCATATGTCCGAAGCCACGCGAGGAGCGAGTTCGTCATCCGCATGGACACGGCGCCGTCCAGCGACTCATTGACGCCGCGGGCGTAGTCCCATGAACGACGAACCCACCCCATGGGTTTTCGCGAGGGTCTTGGATAGAGCTGATAAGCGTGGCCGCAGATGGCTTTGTCCGGGTCGCCAACCTGATTAGTGTAGATGCTGGCGAGCTTTGACGCCGGCCACCCCTGGAACAAATCTGAGAGGAGGTTGCCTCCGCCTTCGGATCTGACGAAGGTGTTTGGAGCTATTACCAGAATTCGGGGGTATCGCGGATCCACCGTCGGGTCGAGCAAGGGATCTGCTCAGACCAGGTCGGTCGCGCGCTCGCGCAGTACCGCGCGCACCAGCACGACCACAACCAGCGCCATTACCAGCAACAGTGTCAGCACGCCGTACCAGCGCAGATTGCTGGACGTTATGACCGTGGCGGAGGTCGATTTCTCGATCTCGGTCCCGAGATCTCGAAACAAGGCACGGTCGGTGCCGTAGTTGAAGCGCTCCAGCTCGGTGCGCAAACGCGAGAGCACGCCCATGAGGCGCACCAGGACTTCTCGCGCCGACTCGAGATCGGCCTCGAGTTGCTGGTTCATCTCTTCAAGGACGCGGGCGTCTGGGAGCTTAGGCCTCGCCCCGAGGCGCGCCACCAACTCGCGCAACCGGCGGACCTCGGACTCGAGATCGGCTGCTTGGAGCCCGAAGTCGAGCCGTTCCCGGCTCAGCGCCTGGCGGAACTGAAGGTCGACCGTGCTGGTACCGAGCTCCACGAGGCGATCGAGAAAGTCGCTGCCAAACTGCGGAATCGTCGTGCCGCCCAAGGCCTCGGGGTAGGCGCCTTCCTCGATAGCCGCGCGCGAGCGATCGGGCTTCGTGTACTTGTCCAGCGCGACGGCAACCAGTGTACTTTTGTCACTCAGGAGTTCCTGCTCGCGCTGTAGGTCCTCGATCCGCTTCTCGAAGTAGCGCGCTGTGCGATCGACGTCGCGAGACAACCTGAAACCGGTCGCAACCGTCGCCGCCTGCTCCAACGTCAAGTCCCGCAGATCCTTCAAAACGCTTTCCAAGTCGGCAAGGCCCAGCCCGCTCTCGGTGTCGACAAGATTGTCGGCGTTCGGCATTTCTCGAAGTGCTACGGCGCTTCCGAGCACGTCATCGAGGCGGCTCCTTAGAATGTCGTATAGGACGAGGTAGTCGGCGCTTTGAAGCAGTGCCTTGTCCAGCGCGTGCGCCGAGAGAAAAGGCGCGTCCAGCTTGAAGATGCCGCGCCGGTCGATCATGTGGCGTTGCCAGGCCAGGGGCACGTCATCGAGCACCTTGAGGGCCTGCTCGTCGCTCAGTGTTCCTTCCTCGAGCGTCAGAGTGATCCGGGCGCCGCTGCGCGCGGCCTGCCGCAGTTCCCGAGAAAAGTGTTCCTCCAGTGTGCTGATCTCCGCGACGCCGAGGTTCCGCGTCTCGAGCAGCCCGCGGTATCGTCGGACGATAAACTCGCTTTGCGGCGCGTGAGCTTGTACGGCGAAAGCGTTGACAAAGGTGTCGATTGGCACCTCGAATTCGGCGAGCCCATTGGCTTCGTACACCTCGTTCAGCACCACAGGTGCGATGATGTTGCTCGCAGAGTAGCCCGTACCGTCTGGGTATTGGTCTTTGTCGACGCCCACGAAAACAAGCTTGATGTCCTTCGTATGTTGAACGAAGTGGTCTTCAAGCAACAGACCCTTGAGGCCTGCGATGGTCCAAAACAGCAGTGTGAAGGCCGCGAATGTCACGGCAAGTGGGCCGCGATGTTGCCACACGGTGGAGAACACCCAGCCGAGATCGACCCCTTCCTCGGTGTTGTCAGGTCGGTATTCGGACGCTTTCGGAGAATGTTCTTCGGGCATAGTAAGACCTCATTAAGAGCCTTTTTGATCAGCGGAGTCTAGCGGAAAGAACCAGCCGGTCAAGTATCATCGATCCGCCGGTCAGCGACCGTCGTAGCGGGATTTTGCCGTGTTTGACTCGCCTGTTTGCGATCCATGTTCGCAGGCCCGGCCGAGTCGTCTCTAATTGCTCCATTTCGGTTCCCTCATCGCGATGCCAAGAGACCGGACGTCCTCGCTCGCGAAGTCGTTGAAGGGCCGAAACGTGGGTTGGGCTTCGATCGTCAGCAACACCCAATTCCTCGCAGAAGCCGGGACGGCAATCTTGTGCTCCTCCCAGCCGTCGCGGATCGGAAGGGTGGTGACAATTGTACCGTCAATGCCCACTTCGACGGTTACCGGCCGCTTTGAACCCTGTGGGTGGCCGTTCGCGAAGCTGAGAATCAGATCGCCTCGACCGCGCTCGAGTCGCAATGCTGCGCGCCTTCCTGTCCAGCGGAAAGGCCCGACCGAGTCGTGCTCTTGATCGTGAAAGCCAAAGCTGCGGTTGCCCGCAAAGGGAAGTGGCTTGGCGGCGGGAAGCAGACGAATGGGGACCAGCAGAAGGCCCACCGCCAGCAGCGCAAGAACAGCCTTGGGGATCTGTCCTTCCCGTCTTTGCGCGACCAGGCCTGAGCACGCAAGCAGAAACCACAGCATCCAGTGAATGGCTCGCACGTACATCATGTACTGCACGAGTCCATAGATCAGTGCTCCGAAAAGGCTGGCGGCTAGACCCAGGGCGAGCATCTGTTGATCGGGTTTGGGTTTCGCCAGACTTGCGATTCCCGCTGCAATCAGGAGTCCCAGACCCGCGAGGCCTACGGCGCCCCTTTCGGCAACGACTTGAAGGTAGAGGTTGTGGGCGGAGGAGTGGAAGCGCTTCCTGTCCTCGGAGGCTTTTGCGTGGAGATGCGAGTAAGCGGGAGAGAAGGCGCCCAGACCCTGGCCCGAAAGCGGGCGTTTCACGAACATCTGGATCGCTGCTTTCCAAAGAGGCGCGCGCGTCGTGAAGCCCGACTGGATATCCGTCGCGCGTTTGACGATCCCCGAAGCGGATCCGCTGGCCACGAGTACGATCGTGATCATGGCGATCGATGCAGCCGCAGTCTGCGCCAGCCGTCGTGTCTGCCGCCGCGTCGGCCGCTGGTGTCGAATGAGCAAGAATGCAGAGAAGATCATCTGACCAGCCAATGCGACCCAGGCGCCACGCTGAAGTGTCAGTGCGATGCAGACGACCGAGAGTACGCCTACAGCCGGAACGAGGCTCTTCATCCGGCGCCGGCCCGTGGCGAGCACTGCAACGCCGACCGGCGTTGCGAGCACCAGGTACTCCGAGAGCCACCCGGTGAGAAAGAACACGGATTGCAACCGGCCGCCGCTGCTGGCGTAGGCCGGGCGGTATGGTGACAGATCGATGAGCTCGGCCTGCGAAGCCAAACCCAGGATCATGACCGCTCCCAGGCCGGCGAGCATCGCCCAACACAGTGGCCGGATCGACCGACCGGCGAAGGCGCGCTGCGTGGCGAGAAACAGGCCAAAGCCCAGGATCAGGTCAGCCGCCGAGCGCCAAGTGTAGAGTGCGGACCAGCTCTCGACCTCCGGCAGTGATTGAAGTAGAGCGAGCAGCGTTAACGGCCGCCAAGACGGCGGTGCATACGGCGACGGAATCAGCGTCATGAGACTGACCAGGATGAAAGCAGCCGCGGCCCAGTTGAGCGCCGAGCGCTCGGGCCAGTGTCCGCGCCACGCCGTCAGGATGGCAGCGATCGCGGCCAGATCGAGAGCGCTCATATACGGCCCGCCCGGCGGCGCGCCAAAGAAGGGCAGAGTTGCGACGAGGACCACGAGTCCGGCCCGTGGCCGCCAGGCTCCGAGGACCGCTACCGCCAGTGGCACCAACCAGATCAGGGTCTCGAACATGGCGTTTAGCTGCCCCGCGCACTCGTCGCGAGCGAGAGCCAGCGCCTGAGTTGGCCCCAGTACCGCGGGAGAGTCAGGGCCAGGTAGATTGCGGTGACCGAGATGCCGGTATACGCCAGGACCATCCACGGGGAGATGGTTGCGGTAGATACGAATACCAGGAGCAGCAGAGGCGCCAGGGCGAGAACGCCGGAGCGAGTCGTCGGCCACAAGGCACCGCCCAGGCTCGCCCATGGAATCGCAAAGAGCCGGATTCCGACCACGAGGTAGGCACCCGCCCACACGGCAAGCGCTCCAACGACGCACGCGGCGACGCCGCTGATTCCGTATCCAATGCCGACGGTCCAGACCAGCGCCGCGAATACGATCAGCCGGAGCAGAGAGAACTGGAGTAACAGCCTCGGCTTACCGACCGCCATAAAGGCCGCCTCGAGCAGTCGAGGAAGGAGAAACAACCCCGCCAACCCCAGGATTCGAAGCGGTTCGACGGAGGGCTCCCACTTCTCCCCATAGAGCGCTCGGAGCAGCCAGGGTCCGGAGACAACGACGAGGATCACGGCCGGAAGGACAACAGTGAGAAGGCCGCGCATCCCTTCCAAGAGCCCATTCTTGATCCGTGTTGCGTCTTTCTGGACAATCGAGAATGTCGGGAAAGCAACGACTCTCACCAAGCCTGCCAGTCGTTGGAGCGGTACCAGAGAGAGCTGAAGCGCAAGAGAATAATAGCCTAACGGCTCGGTGCCTACGAACCTGCCGATGACGAAATAGTCGGCCCTCAGTAGCACCCGCTCGACCACGTTGCTGGCCATGACCGGCGCACCGAACTTCACCAGGTGTCGGAGCACACGCAGGTCCAGGGAGAGTCCGGGGCGATAGTCCACCGATCGCCAGACCACGGCGCAGATAAGGAGGCGCTGGGCGAGAACGGCCCCACCCAGAGCCAAGGCTCCGAACCCCAGAGCGGCCAGTGTCAAACCGGCTCCGGCGAAGCCTATCTCTCCGGCGAACTGTGCCATCGAGATTCGGCGGAAGTCGAGCCGCCGAGTCAAGAGAGCCCGAGGAACAGCGGAAAAGCCGGTGATGATCAAGCTGAGACAAAGCAGGCGAAGAAGCGGAGCAGCGTTGGAATCGCCCAAAAGACCCGTCAGCGCGTCGCTGTAGAAAAACGTAGCTGCTGCGAGCAAGAGATAGACAGCGAGGTTGCACAAGAAGGCGCTGTCGAGAACGGTTCGGTCTATCTCTTGTCTCTGGATCAGGGCCGCCGGTAGACCCAAATCGCCGATACCCTCCTCGAGGGTAATCGCAATCAACGCTAGGGCGAGCAGGCCGAAATCGGTCGGAGGCAGGAGCCAGCCTAGACCCAGGAGAGCCAGCAGGTGGAGTACGCCGGAGCCGTAGTTGCCGGCGCCGGACCACACTAGAGCGCGCTTTGCACGGTGGCGCAGTGAACCTGGCGGGGAGTTCATGACGTTGGTCTCAGTTTCCCGGAAGACGGGTGGTAGCCGTAGGCGGCTGCCAGCTTTCCTGCTCGCTCGGTGATCTGTCTTTCGAACCTCTCGGGTAGCTGGCTGAGATAGCGATCGTTAACGTTGGGCCGCAGTGGATACCAGCGGTCCGAGAATCGGCTACCGAACGGCAAGGTATCGCCAGGTGCGGGAACCAGCGTGTTCACGAACGGGAGATCCAAGAAATCGCATAGGGTCCTCAGGCACCGTTCGGGCTCGACGAGGACGTCTTCGAATCTGAGCGTCGTGAACGAGACCTTGCCTTTGTCTTCCTCTACACAGCGCATGGAGTTCAGCCAATGCTGGAGGCAAAGCTCGAATCGTGTGTCGAGATCGAGAGTCGAGGAATAGCGTCGCATGTCACCGGCGCTGCCGGTCGCATTTCGGTAGATCGACGCATACGGATTGCGGGTCACGAGAACAAAGTGCGGATTGGCGTCTCGAAGGAGGGCATTGATGTAGCTGATCTTGACGGTGTAGGTTTGGCTTTTGTCGAGGAAGCGCCCACCGGTTGGCTTACCGTGGCGAAAGAGGCTTTCACGAAGAACACGTTGCAAGCGGTTTGCGGTTCGTTGGTCGAAGTCCGTTTCCGTGAGGCGATACTTGTCGATCAGCTCGTTGGAGCCGTAGGACCAACTGCGCGGCGGAGTGAAGATGTCGTGGTGAGGCGGCTTGCCCAGCCAGCGCCCACCGCTCACCAGGCTCGCGGGCAGCCTGCCGAGAAAGGCCCTGTGCATCTCGTCGGCTCCGGACCAGTAGCGGTGGTTGCCGCTCAGTGAAACCACCTGTGGATGGCGGCGCAGCATCCGCGAGATCAAGGTCAGTCCGTCGCCCTGGTTGCCAACCAGAAAGATCGGGCGGTCGATTTCCACCCGGCGAAAGTGAGCCAGCGCCGCTCTCGGATCGACCAGCCAGTTACTCCGTTTCCAGAGATACCAGAATCGATTGGCGCGTGCGCGAAGCGGATCCAGCACCGAGTCGCTCATGAGTTCTAAGTCCCGGCGTAGCCGCTGCACTCGCTAGGCGCCATCCGTACTCCGCAGGAGACGTTCCAATTCCCGAGGAGGGCTCGGTGCGCCCGGGAAGAATCGGAGTACCCCGTGCAGCGGAAATACGAGCGCTGCAGCAGTCAGAAGCAAGATCCGAAAGTAGAGGCCAAGAGAGTCACGCTTCGCGTACCAACGTTCCAAGTCGCCCTTGTAGGGGGCGATGATTTCGTCATGGAAGGTGTCGAAGTCCTGCCCCGACCGTTCGAGCAGGTCCTCTTCGTCGCGGAAGACGAGCGATCCGATGCCGGTGACCCCCGGCGTCTGACGATCGATCGCGGCCTTTTGCTCCGCCGAGTAGAGGTGATAGTGGACCGGCGCCTGAGGCCTGGGCCCGACCAGGCTCATGTTTCCGATCCAGACGTTGAAGAGTTGCGGCAGCTCGTTGATCTTGGTTCTTCGAAGCACTCTGCCCACGGGCAGAACTCGGGGATCGTGCTTGCGGGTCAGAAAGCCGCCTTCCAGATTCGGGGACTCTTTGAGCATGGTAGCGAACTTGATGACTTTGAACGGCTCGCCGCCCTTGCCGATGCGCTCCTGGCGGTAGATGACCTCGCCTTCACCGGTGAGGCGCAAGATCAACACGATCGGCAGGAAAACGGGAGCCAGAGCGAGTATCGCAAGGGAGGTCAAAAGAAGATCGAGAAGACGAATCATCGGGTAGCCCAACCGCGGAAAGTCGCCGGCGGATCACCCGGCCGCTGTCTTGAGTTCTCGTGCTTCCTCGAGACACGCCGTCAGCGCGTCGCAGACGATCTCGACCGCGGCGTCACCCATCGTTGGGAACAGAGGCAGCGTCAGTTCACGCTGTGAGATCTGTTCCGCTATCGGGGTATCGCTCGTGTCGAGGTGGGGATAGGCGGCAAATCCGCCGAAGGCCGGATAGTGAATGCTCGCTTGGACGCCGCGTTCCTTGAGAGCCATCAGTATGGCGTCGCGGTCGATACCGGAGTCGAGAAGCACCGGGCAGATGTGGAAGGAGTTGGCTCCAGCGCTGTAGCCGTCGAACGGCCATGTCACACCGTCTACGGGTTCGAGACGCCGCTGGTACAGCTTCATCAGTTCGCCACGCCGCCGGTTGCCTTCCGGAAGCTTGTCGAGCTGCACCAGACCCAGGGCCGCGCGGATCTCGTCGATGCGATAGTTCAGCCCCGGCTCGAGCACGTCGTAGGAGATGGCGCGGCCTTCGTGTCGGTCAAGGGTGAGACTCGTCATGCCGTGTGAGCGCAGGGATCGAAAGCGCGCGTGCAACCCCTCGTCACCGGTCGAGAGCATACCGCCTTCACCAACCGACAGGTTCTTGTTGGTGAAGAAGCTAAAGCAGCCGATGTCTCCGATCGTGCCGAGCGCGGCCTGTCCATACCGGGCTCCTGGCGCGTGGGCCGCATCTTCGATGAGACGTAGGCCATGACGCTCGCAAAGAGCCGTGAGCTCGTCCATCCGGCACGAGTAGCCCGCATAGTGAACGCAAAGAACCGCTTTGGTCCGGTTGGTGATTCGCCTTTCCACGTCATGGACGTCGATGTTCCACAGATTCAGCGATTCGCAATCGGCTAGAATCGGCTCGGCGCCGACCATCTTGACGACGTTGATATCGGCCACAAAGGTCAGGGCCGGCACGATGACCTCGTCCCCCGGTCCGATTCCGAGCGCCAACAGCGCCATGTGAAGCGCCCCGGTCGCGCTGCTGACCGCGGTGCACTGACCCGCGCCGAGGAACTCCTCGAACGCGCTCTCGAAGTCGCGAGTCCGTTGCCCCATGGTCAGCCACCGGCTTTCCAGAACCTCGCTGACCGCGCGCGTCTCGCGCTCGTCGTAGTTGAGCTCGAAAAGTTGTACTTTCCACATAAGCGTTCCTCGCTTGCGCCTACGGCGTCCTTGGACTCATCACAGGCTCGCCTCGAGCTCCCGAAACAATTCTATCCATTTGTCGGTGATCGTCCGCTGTGAGAAGCGGGTCTCGGCCGCGGCTCGCGCCCTTTCCCCCATGGCTTCACCGATTTCAGGCTCGGCGGCGGCTCGCCGGATGGTCTGAGCGAGCCTCTCGGCGTCTCCGGGCGGGACCACCCAGCCCACTTCTTCCTCGGTGACAATTCGAGCCAGTTCAGAGATCTCTTCCGTTACCGCAATGATCGCTCGACCGGAAGCCAGCGAGTTGTAGAGCCGGCTCGGCACCGCGACTCCTCCCATTCCAGGAATGAGAGGAATCAAGACCACATCGCAGGCCCGGTGCATTTCGGCGGTTTTGGACCGAGGCAGCGATTTGGAGAGCGTCACGTTTGGGAGTTGTCTCCTCTTGACTTCGGCGGCGAGCCAGTCACGGCGTCCGCCCCGACCGACGAAGAGAAAGTGGATCCCAGTGTCGAGCTTCAGGATCGTCATGCACTCGACGAGATTCTCGACGTCATTGAGCCGACTGATATTGCCTGCAAACTGAACGACGAATTTGTCGCTGATAGCGAGTCTCTCGAGAAACGGACTGCCATTGCGTGGTTGCGCCGTTATCAAACCGATGTCGGCCCAGCTACGGATGACCCGGACCTTTGAAAGATCGTGCCCCCGCAGCCGATGGCGAACCCGATCCTGCATCCCTCGGCCGAGGACCACGACGCGAGTGGAGAGCCGGTACAGGAGGCGATTGGCGCGGTCGAGACTCCGCGCCAGCAGAGAGCCTTTGCGAATCATGCCAGCAGCGATCAAGACCTCCGGATATGTATCCTGCACGAAGGCAATACAGTGCGCTCGACGAAGAAGACAGGCGAGAGCCACCGTGAACGGCAAGGTGGGAGGGGTGGACTCGACCAGAACCCGATCCTTCGCTTTGATTCTGAACAGAGCATTCAGGAAGACCGAGCCGGTGATCGTCACCAGGTTGGCGAAGCGTCCCCCAAGGGTCTGGTTGGCCAGCGTCGTCGACCACACTCTGCGGATCGCCACGTTTTCGTGGACCTCGATCGTTGGTGCGCGCTTTCCTCTCAGCGAGTAGGTCGGCTGGGCGCAGAGCACGCGCACTGGGAAACGGCCGGCCAAGGCCTGAGCGATCCCGGTCATGAAGTAACCGGTTGAGGTTTCTTCAGGGTAGTAGAGCTCCGAGATGACCCAGATGCTCGGAGCGTTGCGTCCCCTCGGCCGATCGGGTTGGACGGTGCGAGGTTTCTCAGCGGTGGCCATCGTGCCCAAGATCTCGGGTCGGCGGGGTCAGGCCACGCCAACCGCCCACGACACGTACTCGGTCAGCCCTTCTTCCAGGTGTACCTTTGGCGCGAACCCGAAGGCTGCGGCGGCTGCACGGGTATCGGCCAGGCTATGGAGGACGTCGCCGGCTCGTGGCGGGCCGTATTCGACCAGGGTCGGTTGCGGCACCCGCTGTGCGACCATTTCGGCCAGGTGGTTGATCGTGATTTGCTCCTCGGAGCCTAGGTTGAACGCGCCGGAGAGGCCCGGGGTTTCAGCAGCCTGGATATTGGCGGTGACAACGTCATCCACGTGGATGAAGTCTCGAGTCTGCTTTCCGTCGCCGAAAACCGTGATCGGTTCGTCGCGAAGCATCTGGAACACGAAGATGGGAATGACATTGCCATAGGCGTCGAATCGTTGGTTGGGACCGTAGACGTTGAAGTAGCGAAGAGCAACGACATCCAGCTCATAGAGGGCTGAATAGGCCAATCCGAGCTTCTCGCCGGCGAGCTTACTGGCGCCGTAGGGTGACTCGGGTGCGATGGGATGATCTTCGGCGACCGGTATCTTCTTGAGCTCGCCGAAGATACCCGCCGATGAGCT